>JAUZPS010000099.1 GCA_030705945.1 Bacillota bacterium | reverse complement strand
GAGAGGAGTAACTCAGGATGACATAGGTGGATCAGCTCTTTATCTGCTTAGCAACCTATCAAGTGGTATGACCGGCGAAGTTATTTATGTTGACTGTGGTTATAATATTATGGGCATTTAATACAAGTCAAAGTTTATTTAAATGATAAATGATTTTAAAAGCGAAATTTATAATAAAACCCTGATCCAATTTTTGAATCAGGGCTTATTTATTACATAAATGTCTATATACTAAATACTTTTTTCCAGAAAGCTTCTGTTAAGGATATGTGTACGCCGAGTCAGGCGCAACGCCGATCTTCAGGATAAATACAGCAGACACAATACAGAACGCAATAGTTATAGCAGCAAATATATATTTCGTAAACTTAAATCTGGAATTTGAAAATTTATTTACAGCATGTCCATAAAAATATGCCACAGAGATTAATCCCACCCCCGCATACCTGAAGTTCTGAGCGCAGACAACGGGATTTTGCAGCCTTGACTGTAATAGTAACGCAAAAGGAAAAACTAAATTCAAAAGGAATATAAAGCCATATCCTTTAAATAGCTTTTTATTTTGAATTAATAAATAAGCTATAATTACAATAACGCATGCAATTGTAGCCAGAAGCAAAACTGTTCCGATTTTCTCAAGCCCATCAAATGTCCATTCACCAAACAGAGAAGACTTTAAAACATAATCGGCGAAAAGTTCATTTCTTCCTGTAAAAGGATTTTGCGTAAAAGGTTGTGTGAACAGACCGCTTACCGGAATATAGAAAAGGTTCTTTAAATTATTTGCATAACGTTCAAAATTTACACCCGGCACATACATAAGACCCTGACCAAACAGAATTAGGTTTCGCAACGAGTAACTTAAAGATAATGGAACTGCAATTAAAATAAAAACCGCAACCTGTTTTATTATATTTTTAAGCTTGCTTTTATCTCTAATGTAAGCTGCTATAAATACTGCAAAAACGGTAGGGATTAATATGATTCCAGGCTTTTTACTCAGTATATTCAGTGACAAGAAAACTTCCAATAAAACTGCATTTTTAATGTTTGTATCTTTGAACCACTTGATCATATAATAAACAGTCAATATATAGAAGAAGTACATGGTATTATCATTATTAAGAAAGGATGAAAAATAAATATTGTATGGATGGAACGCAAAAATTGATACAGCCGCAAGTATTACAAGCTTGTTTGACTTTATTAAATTCAGTATTTTATAAAAGAAAATAAGTGTCATACTGTTAACAAAGACCATCTCTAGCTGGACAAGCCTGAATGCGTTAAAATCATCAAATCCAATTACTTTTCCCAGCTTATAAAAAACTGCTGATATTATGTGGTGAACGGGGGGATGATAAGCCTGACAGTAGCCTACATTAGGCAAAGCTAAATTATTCGCGATTTGCTTTATATAGTCAAGATGATTAAAAGAACTTCCAATAACATCATGCTGACGTATAGTAAATGGTGAGTATATTGTATAAACTACCCTCAGAAATATTCCCGTGATGATGATCAACACTGTCAAGGTCTCGGCGCTTAACTTATTTTGAGACTTTAAATAAACAGAATATCCTATCATTGGAACCAATCCAATAATAAATGATAATTGTATATTAGCTGTGCTAATATTTCTGCTGTTTAAAAAAAACACGGCAAAAATAATTAAAAGAAATACCGCTAACAAAGGTACATATAGGTCTTTTACCAACCTATATATAATCCCCGGGTCTTGATTTTGATTCAAATTCCCCATTTTGCCATTTTTGTTTTTTAAGCTCTTCGGCTTATTATTTGCAGAGCTAGCTTTAGTTTTATTTTCCATTTTATCACCACTTCACATTTTATATTAAAGTTATGGAGATTTTGAAAACATTAAAAAAGTTTGTTTTTAAAACAAACTTTTTATATAGTTCAAAATAAACATATATTCTATTATCATATTTCAGGAAAGTTGAGTTACTTATCTATAAAAGACACGTTTACGGTCTTAACAAACTCCTCGTTATTTCTTGTCTGCATAAGCTTGTTAACAATCATTTCTGTAACCTCAGCTGTACCCATGTTACTCATAGCTTTTCTTATAGCCCAGATACTTTCTAGTTCCTTTTGACTAAGTAGAAGTTCTTCTCTTCTGGTGCTGGACTTATTAATATCTATAGCAGGGAATATACGTTTTTCCGAAAGCCTTCTGTCAAGGTGAAGTTCCATATTACCAGTACCTTTGAATTCTTCGAATATAACATCGTCCATCCTGCTGCCCGTTTCAATAAGAGCTGTAGCCATTATAGTCAAACTGCCGCCGAATTCGATATTTCTCGCAGCTCCAAAAAATCTTTTTGGTTTATGAAGGGCTCCTGGATCAAGACCACCAGATAATGTTCTTCCTGTAGGAGGAATTGTAAGGTTATATGCTCTTGCAAGCCTTGTAATACTATCTAGTAGAATTACAACATCTTTTTTATGTTCAACAAGCCTTTGAGCTCTTTCTAGCACCATTTCAGCAACCTTAATATGATGTTCAGGAACCTCATCGAAGGTTGAATAAATTACCTCTCCCCTAATAGAACGCTGCATATCTGTTACTTCCTCAGGTCTTTCGTCAATCAGAAGAACAATGAGTTCTATTTCAGGATAGTTTGTAGTTATACTATTGGCTATCTTCTTTAAAAGCATTGTTTTACCTGCTTTTGGCGGAGAGACTACCATACCGCGCTGTCCTTTTCCAATAGGCGCGATCAAATCAATTAGCCTTGTTGAAAGCTCTCTAGGAGAGGTTTCAAGCGTGATTCTATTTTCAGGATATATAGGCGTCAAATACTCAAAAGGAGTTCTTTTAGAAGCTATTTCAGGCGCATCCCCATTTACAGAATGAACATATAAAAGAGCTTGGAATTTTTCACCTTCTTTAGGTATTCTTCCCTTTCCCTTAATCTTGTCTCCTGTCTTTAAACTGAATCGTCTTATCTGAGATGGCGATACATATACATCTTTTGCTCCGGATAAATAATTATCACTTCTTAAGAAACCGTATCCATCTGGTAGAACTTCTAAAACTCCCTCAACAGGATCGTCGCTTTCGATTTTCTCAAAATTAGACTGGGAAGGAGCATCAACTTTCTGATCGGGCTTTTGTTCTTGTTTTGCGTCAAAACGTTGTTCAGTTCTTTGTTCTTGTTTAGGTTCAAAATTTTGTTGAGGTCTTGATTCCACTTTTAGCTCAGGTGTTGATTGCGCTTTCTGCTCCTGTCTATTTTCAGATCTATTCTCATATTTTTGCTCAGGTTTTGTATATATTCTTTGTTCGGTCTTATTATCGTCTCTTTGTTCTGCTTTAGTTTCTGACTTAATTTCAGGAGTTCGAACTGGTTTATCATCAATAGCTTTGCTCATATCTGGTTCAGCTTGCGTATCAAGCTTAATCACCGGACTTTGAACATCTTTGCCATCGTTTTCAACTTTTTGAACCTTAGGTTCCCTATTTTCATCGCCTAATGAATTCGTTTCAGCAGTAATTTCATTAACTTCTGATTTATCCTGAGATTTTTTATTATCATCAGCATCAACTAATACATTAACATTTTTATCTTGCTTTTTAGTATGGTCAGACTTATTAGTCTTAGCTGATTTATTTTCTTTTAACTTTAGGCTAGGCTTTTCTTGATTCTTTTGCTCTAATTTATCATTTTCCGAATTTCCTTCGTTAGATGCGACCTCTGTCGTGTCTTTGACTTCCTCCGTCTTCTCAACGTCTTCAACTTCAGCGCTTTTTTCAGCTGCTGATTTAGCAGGCCTTCCACGTCTTGATTTTTTCAGAACAGGCTCATTTTCAACTGATTTATCAGTCGAAGTCAAAGTTTGAGGATCATCATTATTTTTAATTTTAGTTTCTTCACTTGTGGAATTCGTAAGAATGGATTGGAAATTTTCATTTATTACTATATTATCTGAGCCTTTATTTTTTCCAGACTCCAGTATTTTCTCAATTAATTCATTCTTCTTATATTTCAAAACGTTTTTCAGGCCCAACATTTTGGCAATATAACGTAAATCCTCAAGCGTTTTACTTTCGAGATTTATATCCTCCATAGTCCACCACCTTATATAAACTTAATATATTTATTTCCATTTGTTTGGGAATTCATTCAAGTAGATGTACAACTACAACCTTCAAAACAAGAAGATTTTTGTGTAGGTGAGAAAAAACGATTGCTACTTTGAAAATATTATAGCACTCGCAATATACTTTGTCAACGCAGTTAGGAAATATTGTTAAATATTCCCTAACTTTAGATACACTAAAAGAAATGAAATATGAAAAGTTGGGTATTTTAATTAAAATTAGTTTTCATCAGTTTTACTAATAAACAGTTTTGAACGGCACTGAATAATTCCTGGAGAATCAGTAGTCAATATAATCTGCTGCTTTGTCAGAATATCTTTTAAATCCTTATTAGATGCCGCATTTATAACCTCTACACCAAAACATCTTGAGCATTTGAGATAAATCTTATCTGATAGTAGAAGCATTTCTATTTCATTACATCCGCACTCACAAAAAAGGTTCCCGCTTTCAGCAATATCGTGGATTTTATTTAAAGCGTCAAACATAACCTGTGTATTCTTGAAATAATTATCATATCCAAAAAGATTAATCAATTCATCAAATTCCTTTTCAAGGCTGTCGATCCTTTTGCGAACTTCCTCGTCAGAGCCTATAAAGCACTGCTCTATACCAGTATTTGGGCAACGAAGAACATTTACCGTTTTTGTCAGCAGATCATTCCTTGATATCGTGAACACATGATCGCTTCCGCAACCGATGCAGGGGATTTGAATCTTGAATTCATTGAGGTTGTAATTGAATATAGTAACCCTCGATTTATTGCAACGGCAAGTAAGATTATAATCTTTTTTACTAAGTAGTTTAAACAGTGAAAGATTAAAAAACTCAAAGGAGCCGCAGGAGCTACACTTATACCCTATTGTCAAACTAGTATTAATAATCATTTTACATACACCTCGCTATAATAATTCGCCAACCCGATAAAAAAATCCTGCTTCCAAAACATTTATATAAAAATACTTTTAAGTCCAAACCAATATAAAATTATTTACAAATTTAATTTGATAATATTTATGAATTATTTGTTATAATATAATATAATGTGGTAAAAAATATTATATTCTTAAATTAGGAGTGATTATAATGGATAAGTATATTTGCGTCGTGTGCAGTTATGTTTATGATCCTGAAGTTGGGGATCCTGATGGAGGAATTGCGCCTGGAACCTCCTTTGAAGATATCCCTGATGATTGGGTCTGCCCTTTATGTGGAGTAGGTAAAGATTCTTTCGAAAAAGTAGTAGAGTAATATATGATTAAATTGCGCTAAATATTATTTTTGCTAGATAAGTTGCAATAAACATAATGGCGAAATTTCGTTTAGCGCAATTTAAGAATATAAAAATTAATTATTGTCGATGTTTATCCAGAATCAATCCATATTTCCCCTATGCGATTTTCCGCGCTAACCCACTTCTTGTCTTCTTTACTCCTATTAAACATTAATTATTTCATCATAATTAGGACATTTCAAAAAAATTCATTGTATTGATATTATTCACTTTTTATTAATTCACATTTTTATAATCTCAAATCTGAAATTAGTGGAAGTCTGCAATTTTCTAACACTAAAAATTTGTAAATAAAAACTTTCAGAAAAGAATTAACATATACCCCAAACTTGTTGAATTTAATCGCTATATGATATATAATTAAATTTATACAAGCTAGAAACACTATAATGGCATAGTTTGCTTTTGTTATACTTAATTGCTATAAATATTTAACATGAAATTTAAAAACTACTAGAATTTTCTTTTGATTAATTTGCAGCCTTAAAAATTGTAAACTTTCTAAATTATTTTATTGTAATATGCTCAAGGGTGACAGAATTATCAGGCTAAAAATCTCAGAGGGGGCTTAAGGAATGAAAGTTGAAGTCAAGGAATTAAACAACGTAAAAGTTGTCAAATTAATTGGACAGGTTAGAATATCTACACAGAACGAATTTAAAGATCTCCTTGATAATCTTGTAAAAGAAAGCGCAGGACAGATAGTTATAGTTAATATGGAAGGCATTATTTATATGAATAGTATCGGCTTAGGAATAATTATAGATACTTATAAAAAATTCAAAGAAATGAATGGCCGCATGGTTCTTTGCAATCTACTTCCTGAAATAATGAATCTTTTTGAGGTTACCAGACTTAATAGATTTATAGAAATATACGGAAACGAAAGCGAAGCTCTAAAGAAGGTTACTGCATAGTTCATCATTAGTGAATTAGGCGGTATCAAAAAAACTGGTCAAATGGTCGTTTCAAAACCTGATATACTGAGTTTTCATCTTACAAAACTTGAACAAGGAAATTTTTGAAACGCGCTAAAATAATTATTTGAAATTTAGCATAGCATAATTATATATTGCATAGTATTAATATTATGATATAATTAATTTTAGATTTCGGACTAATTTTTTTGAACAATGGCGTTCTCAAATAAGATTATGACCTTATTTGGGCACGCTTTTTTATTATATTTTTAGGTTTATATTATAAAATTATATTAAAAGCAACTTATCGTTACATGGATTATTACAAAACGCTGTTAAAAATTACATTGTTTTGTATAGCATTTTTGTGAAGCATAATGTAATATTAATATGATTTTAATATAGTAATACTTATTTTGAGGAGTGTTGTATATGCCAACTTTTTCGAAAGAAGATATTTTTAGGCTCACTAAGGAGCAGGACGTAAAATTTATCAGGCTTCAATTTACTGATATATTTGGTATCCTGAAAAACGTTGCAATTAATGTTGAACAACTTGATAAGGCTCTTGACAACAAATGCATGTTTGATGGCTCTTCTATAGAAGGATTTGTTCGTATTGAAGAATCTGATATGTATTTAAGGCCGGATATTAATACTTTTTCTATTTTTCCATGGAGGCCGCAGACAGGAAAAGTTGGGCGTCTGATTTGTGATGTTTACAATCCTGACGGAACTCCATTTGAAGGCGATCCGAGATTTATTCTCAAAAGAGCTATTAAGAAAGCTACGGATATGGGGTTTGACCAATTTAATGTAGGGCCGGAATGTGAATTTTTCCTTTTCCTTACCGACAATCAAGGCAACCCTACTACAGTTGCCCATGACAATGCAGGGTATTTTGATTTAGGACCTGTTGATTTAGGTGAAAACGCGCGTCGTGATATGTGTCTTGTCCTTGAGGAAATGGGATTTGAAGTAGAAGCTTCCCATCACGAAGTAGCCCCAGGCCAGCACGAAATCGATTTTAAATATGGAGAAGCGCTAGCTACAGCTGATAACATATTGACCTTTAAGCTGGTTGTTAAAATAGTTGCGCAAAGGAACGGACTACATGCGACATTCCTGCCAAAGCCCATTTTTGGCATTAACGGTTCAGGAATGCATACTAATATGTCGCTATTCAAAAATGGCAAAAACGCATTTTTTGAAGAAAGTGATCCACTTCAGCTAAGTAAAGATGCTTACAACTTTATAGGCGGAATTATGAAGCATATGAGTTCAATCGTTGCTATAACTAACCCGATTGTTAATTCATATAAAAGACTTGTTCCAGGATATGAAGCTCCTGTGTATATCGCATGGTCTGCAAGGAACAGAAGTCCTCTTATAAGGATACCTGCTGCAAGAGGAATGTCCACAAGGGTTGAGCTTAGATGTCCGGATCCTTCTTGTAATCCTTATCTTGCTTTAGCTGCTATTCTCACAGCTGGACTTGACGGCATCAAAAACAAGATTGAGCCCCCTGCATCAATTGACAAGAACATATTTGAAATGACTGCAGAGCAAAGGAAAGCAGAAGGAATAAAATCACTTCCAGGCAGCTTAAACGAAGCTATTGACGAATTAAGTAAGAGCGAGTTAGCAAAGGAAGTCTTGGGAGATCATGTATTTACCAAATTCATTGGAGCTAAACGTGATGAATGGATGGATTACAGCACAAAAATTTCTCAATGGGAAATTGATCAATACCTTAACAAGTACTAAGTTGAATTAAAGTGTTGATTTTACTAAGGGCGTTTCAAAAAATTCCTTATTCAAGTTTTGTATGACGAAAACCTATTATATCAACTTTTTGAAACGACCAGTTGCTAAGTTTTTTTGATGCTACCTAAATGAAAAGCGCAGACGTTTTTCACCAGATAATCTAAAAATCTTGTAAGTAGCGTTAAAGCTGATTATAGAAATATATCAATGTATATCCATAACTCTTAATAAATTAGTATGTTGTTTATTCAAATATAAAATTAATATTTAACTGGCGCAATGGAGCAGCCGGACCTTTAGGTTCGGCTGCCTTAATTATTGTTCTGTTATTTCAATTTGATAAAAATTGGGGTGTGTCATGTGGAATCAGCAAGAATTTTGATTGCCATGAGCAATGAAGTCTCATCAGGAAAACTAAAAAATATTTTTATTGAAAATGGCTATACTGTCATTGGCCAGGTTGGAGATGGTCAGGAATGTCTAAGGCGAGTTAATTCAATTGCCCCGGACCTTGTTGTCCTTGAATATGAACTCCCGATAACTAATGGCTTTGAGGTCTCTAAAATTATTATGGAGGATAAACTTTGCGATGTAATCCTGATTGCAAGCGAAGCGCAAAAATCTCTTGTCGAAGACCTAAGTGGAGAAGTGGGATTTGCTTGTATAACTAAACCACTGGGAAAGACAAACCTTATAAATACTGTTGAGCTGATGTTCAAAGCAAGAAGGAAGATAAATAAGCTGGAAAAAGAAATAGGTGATTTAAAAGAAATTTTGAACACCAGAAAAGAAGTAGAGAAAGCTAAAGGCTTATTGATGAAATATCTCAACCTCTCTGAAGCTGAAGCTTTTAAACGCATCCAGAAACAAAGTATGGATAAGGGTATTTCTATGAAAGAAATAGCAAAGGCGATAATACTGGCATATGATATATAAAACCTTGGAGGTATTGTATGAAAATCAAACATCCAATAATAGGTATTTCACCTTGGTTTGATTATGAAAAGCAGCTCACATATATAAAAAGAGGCTATTGCGAAGGAATAAATGAAGCAGGTGGCCTTGGAATAATTCTTCCTATGACCACTCAAGAAGAATTAATTGAAAATTTAGTTCAGACCTGCGATGGCTTTTTAATTTCCGGCGGTCCTGATGTAGACCCAAAATATTTTAATGAGATAAACCTTCCCTCAAACGGAGAAATATCACCATACAGGGATATTCTTGAGCTCCATATCGCAAGAAGAGCCATCGAGCTAAATAAGCCTATTTTAGGAATATGCAGAGGCATCCAAATAATAAATGTTGCAATGGGAGGAAGTCTATACCAGGATATTAATTCCCAGTTAGCCAGCAATAATTTGATTAAACATTCACAAATGGCGCCAAGTTGGTATCCAACTCATAAAATTACAATAAAAGAAGACTCTATTCTTTTTACATTATTTAAAACCACTTCACTTTGGGTTAACTCATTTCATCATCAGGCTATAAAAGAACTCGCTCCTGGATTTATTACAAGTTCCATATCTGAAGATGGTATTATTGAGTCCATAGAACATAAAAAGCATAGGTTTGCTATAGGCGTTCAATGGCACCCAGAGTTAATGTGGGAAAAAGACAGAATATTTCTTTCGTTATTTGAAAAACTTATAAAAAGCTGCTAAATTTTATTAAATCTATTATATATTAGAATCATTATATATATTTAACGCATTATTCTTAACATTATCAAAATTCGATAGTTCTTGTCGATTTTTTGATAATGTTGTCGAATTTATAAATAATATTGAATTAGAAAATCTCATGTGATAATTTATAATTAAGAAAGACATAGGGAATTAGACTTTTCAGATATAATTTTTATTTTTATCTTTAAAATTTCATTGTATTTTGAAAACTAAATATATTATTTTGCGTTATTTTGTCGTTTAGTGTCGAATTGCTCTCTATTATTGAGTTTTTTAGTAAACTATGATAGTGTATTCTTATTATATTTGATAGGAAGGATCTTAGTCCTTATGGAGCAATTTTCACTAATTAATTTTTTAACTATGTCAGTTCCAGAAGAATTTTTATTAGCATTTTTTGCATGGACAATTCTTGGAAAGAAGGATAGTGTTAAATTTAGAAATGTAATTGCAACAGCTTTGATAACTGCAATAGCATTTGCTAGCATACAAGTTCTAAGTAATTCAAATATAACTTTAATGGCAATATTTAACCTTGTTATCTTTACAGTAATAATTTTTTTTACTTATAATTTAAGCTTGTTTGAGTCTCTGGTTAGTTCATTATTGACTATAGTTATTGGAACTCTCATACAAGCTGTTACAGCTAATGTTGGGTTAATTATTACAAGCTTTAGTCTTGATGACATTGAGTCTTCTCGTAAGCTAAAATTAATGTTTTTCATCCCTTATCTCGTATTCTTTGCCGTGCTTTCTTTGGTAATTTATAAATTAAACATAAAAGTTTTAAATTTTAAAAAAAAGAAATCAAGTATATATTATTTTAGCCGAATCCGTTTTATTGTATTACAATTAACATTTACGCTACTTATTATAATTTTAAATTTTAGATTATACTGGTCTAATAAAAAATTATTTGATTCTCCTAACGATAAGGTTCTAATAATAATGAATTTTGCATTTGTAGTTTTTTTTACAATACTAATCGTAATAAGTGTTTTTAAAATGGGTAAAAGTATTCAAGCTGAAGAGGAACGAAAAAGAGCATACGATGGGCGCGAGATTTTCCAGAACATTGATTACTTATGCAAGCTTATGGAAATGAAAGAATACTCTGAAGTTGAAAAAATGCTAGAATATATAAAGTCTGATGTTGATACTGACATTATTAACAAATCAAGAACTAATAGAGATAGCTCTATTAAATAAAGAACAAGGGGATGTTAGAAATGAGACACAATTTTTTGAGGTTGTTATCGGCGATTCTATTTGTTATTGCCTCATTAGTCAGTAGTACAGCATGTTTATGGCTTTTTCATCAGTCCAAAACTCCTAAATGTTTGTTAAAAAAATAGTATCGTTTATCCCCAAGTAAAGTTTACAAAAAAGCGCCCTATTATCAGAAGGGCGCTTTTTTGTCGTATGTTAATGTTATGGGAAAGTTGAGTATATAAAATTTTTAATTCCCAGCATTAATCACAAAACAATATTTCTATAGAATAATATCATAATATATGTTAAAATTTTGGTTAAACCCTTTTATGATTAGCGAGGTTAAATGAAATGGATCAAATATTTAATACTATAAAATCAGCCTTTGGGCAAATGAATTTGCCTCTAATGTATACCCTTAAATCAATTGGTATAAT
>JAUZPS010000098.1 GCA_030705945.1 Bacillota bacterium | reverse complement strand
GAAATATAAAGCCATCTTCAAAAGTTAAAGCAGAAGATTTCCTAAAGATGGCAGTTTTATGGTTTACATATAACCACGGCGAGGATTATAAAACTGTTGTAAAAGATCTCGGATGGGTTAAGGATGGGGAAATACTATCTGCCAACGCGGCAATTAAAAAAGGTGAAGTAGTAAGGATATGCATCAGGGCAATGAGCTTGGACAATGCTAAAAATAAAAGCCTTAAAGACTATATCGAACAGGCTAAGAAGATAGGTATTATTAAAGGTTGTTGCGACGATAAAGAAAGTGTTGATTTTGCTCAAATTGCTACAATATTGGTTAACGCGAGAAAACTCCAGTACTCAAAAATAAATAACAAGGGAGTTGAACAACTTCCACTGGAAAACTTCTTTAAGAACCCTTCAACTTTGGGGTACACTATGTCTTCAGATGGAAAGTATCTTGCGTATGTAGCTCCATGGGAAAACAGACGGAATGTTTTTGTTGTTGCTGCTGAAGGCGGTGAACCAAAAAGAATAACATCTTCTAAAGACAGGGATATAGCAGACTATGCATGGAAAGATGATAAAATAATATACCTTAAGGATAATGGCGGAGACGAAAACTATCAAATATATGCAGCCAGTATAGACGGTAAAGCAGAAGACGTGGATTTGACCCCATATCCAGGTGTAATGGCTTATTATGTGGATATGCTTAAGGGAAACAAAAACGAAATACTGATTCAAATGAATAAAAAAGACCCTAAGGTGTTTGATGTATATAGATTGAATGTTTTAACGGGCGAAACAGTTATGGTTGCGGAGAATCCAGGAAATATTACAAGCTGGGTTACCGACAGTGTTGGAAAATTAAGAATAGCTGTATCAGGTGATGGAGTTGAATCAAAAATTTTATACAGGGAAAAAGAAGAGGATGGATTTACAACCCTGATTGAGGCAAAAGCAGGCGAAACATTTACTCCGATTATGTTTTCCAAAGATAATCAGAGCCTATACGCAACTTCAAATATCGGAAGAGATACCGCCGCAATTGTAAAAATGGACTTAAAGACAGGTGACCAGAAAGTTATATTTGAGCGCAAGGATGTTGATGTTTCAAATATCATAGTTAATCCAATTACTAGAGAAGTTCTTGGAGCTACTTATATAACAGATATGACAAATATTGAATATTTCAATCAGGATTTTAAAGCTATAATGGATAAAGTTGCGAAAAAGTTTGACAATGGTCTTCAAGTTGGTGTTAATGATTTATCCGAAGATATGACCAGGTTTATTCTTTCAGTGGGCAGCGATAAGGACCCAGGAGCTTATTATTACTATGACTCAACTACTGATAAACTCACTAAACTTGGTGACCTTTTGCCGTCTATAAAAGCTGACAAAATGGCTCAAATGATACCGGTTTCATATAAGAGCCGTGACGGCCTGATTATACACGGATACCTGACATTACCCGCAAACAAGATACCTTCTAAGCTTCCGGTTATAATTAACCCTCACGGCGGACCATGGGCAAGGGATGTTTGGGGCTTCAACCCTG
Organism: Bacillota bacterium; assembly: GCA_030705945.1. Lineage (GTDB taxonomy): Bacteria > Bacillota > Clostridia > Acetivibrionales > DSM-2933 > Pseudobacteroides. Next base: position 9,934 of record JAUZPS010000098.1, on the reverse strand, counting down.
AGGTTCAGTTCCTCGCGAACAGGGGATATGCGGTTTTACAGATGAATTTCAGGGGTTCCACCGGATATGGTAAAAAGTTTGTAGACGCAGGAAATAAACAATGGGGATTAAAGATGCAGGATGATATAACAGACGGCGTACAGTGGCTCATAAAGCTAGGAATTGCTGATCCAAAAAGGGTAGGTATATATGGAGCTTCCTACGGAGGTTATGCTACTCTAGCCGGTATAGCATTTACACCTGACTTATATGCAGCGGCTATTGATTACTGTGGTATTTCAAACATTTTTACGCTTTTACAGTCCATACCTCCATACTGGGAAAGCCAGAAAAAGATGTTTTATGAAAGGGTTGGAGATCCTGAAAAGGACAAAGATTTATTGACTAAGATATCACCTATATTCCATGCCGATAAAATAAAAACTCCTTTATTTGTAGCGCAAGGAGCAAATGATCCAAGAGTGAATAAAGCTGAATCAGACCAGATAGTAGAGGCTTTGAAGGAAAGAAATGTCAGCGTGCAGTATATGGTTAAAGAAAATGAAGGTCACGGATTTTCTAACGAGGAAAATAGAATCGACCTTTATAAGGCAATGGAAACATTTTTTGCAAAGTATTTAAAATAATTAGCAATTGGTAGGAGTTTACAAATCAAATAAATTTTCTATAGAAAACGGACTGTAAAAAACAGTTCGTTTTTTATGTTTTCCTTACGCCTTGTGTTATAATATACGAAAGGGTGATTAAAAATGGGACTTAGAAAAGGTCAGAAGGAGCTTGTAGAGCAATACAGAGGAGGTTATTGCGCTGTACCTGCAATACCAGGAGGCGGTAAAACTTACTGTCTGTCTGTTTGGGCTGCCCAAATGATTGCTCTGGGTATACCCAAACCAGGTAAAATTTTGATCGTTACATATATGAACAGCGCTGTTAATAATTTTAAGCAAAGAATCAGCGCTGAACTTCAGCGAATCGGAATTCAAGGGAATAAAGGGTATTTTGTTTCGACTATTCACGGTTTATGCCTTCAGATAATAAAAGAAAAGCCTGATCTCATTATTGCAAATGAGGAATTTGAAATAATTGACGAGGTCAATAAGGTGCATATAATAAGCAGCGCAGTAGATGAATGGAGAAGAAAGAATGAATACAGATTTAGGTCTTATATAGATGAAGCTAATCTGAGCTCAAATAGAACCGCAGATGTGTATAAAAGCTGGCATGATAAATTTTGCAGCCTGATCCTTTGCGCGATAGGGGACTTTAAATGCAGAGGCATTACTCCGCAGGAAGCCATAAAAAAATGCGGCGCGCTTTCTGATAAATCGATTTTGAAATGCGCCTCAGAAATTTACGTTTTGTATGATAAAATGCTCAAAATATCAGGGTTTCTTGATTTTGACGATATGTTGTATAATTCTAAAAAGATACTTATGGAAGACTCTAATTTATTGGAAAAGTATCGCAATAAATACACTTTCGTTTGTGAGGATGAGGCTCAGGACTCCAACCTTATTCAGAGTGAAATACTCACAATGCTTGCAAACGGAAATCTCCTGAGGGTTGGCGACAGCAATCAGGCCATTTGCGGAAGTTTTTCCAACAGCGACTTTACACTTTTTAAAGACTTTTGCGAAAATCCGGCGACTACGGTTTATAACATTACGGAATCAAGCAGAAACACAAAGGATATAATTAATCTGGCAAATTTTTTTGTCAGATATGTAAGAAATGAACATCCGGTTCCCGAATGCAGAGACAGCTTACTTCCTCAGTTCATAGAGCCTGTAGATGACGCTGACGAAAGGCGCAATCCAACTACGCCTGATTATGGCGTCAAGGCGGCTGTTTTCCCATCATGGTATGACGAAGCCAGAAAAATTGTTAAAAAAGCTGAGTCAATCATAAAGGAATTTCCAAATAAAACAGTTGCAATTCTTGCGCCTAGCGCTTGGAAAATAAGAGAAATAGTAAAAATATTAGACTCATATGATTTGCCATATGAGCAGCTTGATAATTCGTCAGCTGAAAAGAATAAGACTGTCAGAATGTTGGGTAGAGTCATTGACTTCATCGCTTTTCCCGAGGACGGGGAAAAATTGGCTGATATGATGAAGGATTGCTTTCTTCTTGACAGATATGAAGATTCGGATCAAAAGCGTGTAAATCAAGTTGTTATTGATAGCTTTGGCGACACTTCTATTATTGATGAGGCTGAACCTAATCAAAATGAAAATAGTTTGGGAGCGGTCGAAGAGAAAAAAGTTGATCAGAAGGAAATGCTCACTCAATTTTTGAGGAGGTATCCTACCGAAAAGATATTATATCCTCAAGGTGGAGAAATTAATTTAAAAGATGTGCCCAAGGACCTTTTAAAATCAAAGATATGGAGCGATTTTACAAGTTATCTGGAGCTTTTGCGGGAACTTCTGGAGTTTCCCGATACTCTGGTAGAAAAGCTTATCCTATATATATCGGAAAAACTGAACTTTGGCAGGGAAGAGAGAGCAATAGCTCAGAAAGTAGCAGGAGATGTAAGGTATCTTATGAGCAGAAGTCCCGCATGGCGGCTTGGAGATTTGTCCTTAGAATTGTTAAGCCCCAAAAATATGTTCAACTATTTTGCGGGAGTTGTTTGGGAACTGAAAGGATATGAACCTAAACCAGGCGTCATAACGGTCGCGACGTATCACAAGTCAAAAGGTCTTGAATGGGATGTTGTCTTTTTGACAGGCCTAAATTTCGCGGATTTTCCTGTGAATCTTAAGGATAAATTTATCGGCGAGTATTGGTTTTTGAAGGAAGAATATAAAAACCCCCAAGCGCTAATCAAGGCAGAAATGCAAAAGCAGCTTGAAGGAAGCTTCCGTGGAGACCCGATTGTAAAATCAAAGCTTGAAACAATTTCTGAGAAGGCAAGACTTTTATATGTCGGAATAACAAGGGCAAAAGAATATCTTTACTTATCCGGAGAGCATTCAAATCAAGGCAAAAGAAATGAAGTTCCGCCGAGCAAGTATCTTTTGGAAATCAGAAAATATATTGATGAAGCTGGAGGCAGGAAAGAATGAAGGAATCTACCGCGAACAAGAATTTAATACCTGAAGGATTTCTTTTTACACAGCACTCCCTTTCAACCTTTGACAACTGCCCTCTAAAGTTCAAAAAAAGGTATATTGAGAACTTGAAATGGAATAGTTACCCTGACGAAAATGTAAAAAAGAGACTGGACATGGGTAACGATTTTCACTTGATTGCTTACAGGTACTTTTTAGGTATTGAAGAGGAGAATATTGCCGATGAAGAACTTTTAAAATGGCTGGACAACCTTAAGCGAAGCTTTCCTTTAGATAAAAATAACACATATCTTCCGGAATACAAGATAAGAATGGCAGATTCAATATTTATGCTTGAAGCCAATCTGGATCTTGTAATAGCTAAAAATAATGAACTTCAGATTTGGGATTGGAAAACCCATACAAATGCTCAAGGCGCAAAAAAAGGCAAAAAATCTTCCGGTTTTTCGCAAAAGCTTCAGACAATCGTTTATATGTTTGCTTTAAAGGAACAGTCTAAACGGATTTGCGGGATGGAAGTTCCCTGCGATAACATCTGTATGAATTACTGGCAGCCGGATCCACCGAAAACGATTGAAACCATTTTCTATAGTGATGAAAAACACGGACTTTTTAAAGAAGCAATTGAAAGCAGAATTAAAAAAATAATGAATTATGATTATTCAGAATTTAATAAGGAAGATTATTTATCCCATTGCGCGTATTGTGAGTTTAATTGGTTCTGTAACAACGAGAAGATAAATTTTCAAGTAATTTTTGAGGATGATGATTTCCTTGACAGTCTCAATTGGGACGACTTAGAGGACTAGATAAATCGGGCGTTAAGGCAAAAGCGTTGAGGAGAAAAAATGAAAGTAAAAATTAACATATTAAATGATAATATCTATATTCCAGAGGAACTAATTGATTCTTGCGACGGAGATGAGCTGATTGCCAGGATATTTTATAACAGGGGATATAAAGACCCGGAAACTGTAAGGCAGATGTTAGATGAGAATTTATATATCCCAACCCGAACGCAGGAGTTTCCCGATATAAATAATGCTATAGACATAATAAAAAAAACTATAGAATCAAATGAGGCTATAGCGATTTATGGAGATTACGATGTTGACGGGGTGACAAGCACAGCTCTTTTGTATCAATGTCTTAGCTTCTTTACACAAAATCTGGTTTACCATGTTCCGGATAGATTTACGGAAGGCTATGGCATGAATGAGGGCGTTATCCGAGGTTTTAGCGAAAAGGGCATATCGCTTATCATTACATGCGACTGCGGGGTATCCAATCTCAATGAAATAACAATAGCTAAAGAACTTGGAATGAAGGTAATTGTAACTGACCATCACACTATTCCGGATTCATTGCCTCCAGCAGATAGCATTCTAAACCCCAAGCTTCTCCCCGAGGGACACAAAGCCAGAAATCTTTCGGGCTGCGCCATGGCTTATTTTTTATGCTCGGCGCTTTTGGAAAGTTACGGTATGAGCGAGAAGTCCAGTCTGTTTATGGATATTGTGTCTCTATCACTCATTGCGGATGTTGTAAGTCTCAATGGAGAAAACAGGTATTTATTGAAGAATGGATTGCCATTATTATTTAATACTGAACGCGTAGGTCTTAAATCTCTTTTTAAAATTATTGAGAAGAACAGCAAACTACAGAATGAAGAAGATGTCGCTTTTCAGATTGCGCCGCGGATAAATGCCGCTGGAAGAATGGATACGGCAAGATTGCCTGTAGAACTGCTCCTTTCAAAGGATTACCACGATTCTGATGAACTGGCGCAGAAAATCAACTTTTTAAATGAGGATAGAAAAAGGGTTCAGGAGGAAATAATAAAAGAAGCTCAAGAACTGGTTGTAAACTTCAAAATAAGGAAAACTATTCTGGTATTATATGGGAAGTTCTGGCATCATGGTATTATAGGCATCGCAGCGGGAAAGATATGTGAAACCTTTAGAAAACCTGCAATTCTTATGTCGCTCAAGGAGGATGGAGAAACGGTCGTAGGATCTGCGAGGTCAACTGATGATATCAATATTTATCAACTTCTCAAAGCTTCATCGAGCAAGCTTATAAAATTTGGAGGCCATTCCAAAGCTGCGGGTTTATCCCTGAAAGTTGAGGATATCAAAGCTTTTACCGAAGAGATTGAAGAAAAAGCAGAAATGCTCTATTATATTGACGATTCTTTAGAAACCTCAGTTGATGCTGAGCTAAGTTTTGATGATATAGACGATGAGTTCTATGAAAGATTGAAGAAAGCGGGCCCATATGGCGAAGGCTTTGAAGCTCCGTTTTTTCTTACAAGAAATGTTTCAATATTAAGTGATCGAATAACTCAAAAAAATCATCATATAATGGTTGTAGCGGATATTGAAAATGTGAGGTTTTCTGCAGTTAAGTGGTCTGGAGGCAGTGATAGTTTTAAAAATAAAGTTTATGATCTCATATATAAAGTTGGACGTAACTCATATAGAGACAACACCGAACTGCAGCTTACAGTGGAGTACATGATTGAAACTGATGGAAGTCTGAAAAAAGCGTTTGAAGGCGTTATCGAAGACGCAAGGGATAAGAAAGCTATTGATTTAGAAGATATTTATAAAAAATCCACATTTTTTTATGAGGGTTTGGATGAAAAATGTCCTTTAGAAGGCGCAGTAACAAGACTTAGCCTAAAAAAGGCGGATAATCTGATTTTTTTATCAGTTCCCGCAAATTCCAATATATTTAGAGAATCAGTTTTCCTTGTAAATCCCAAAAAGGTTATTCTGAATTTCTCAACGCGCTCAGATTACTCTTTCCGGGGATTTCTGACTGATTTATTTGGATTAGTGAAAAAAGCGACAATGGTTAACTCAGGAAAGATCCACTTAGATCATCTTTCGATTTTATTATGCGTTGAAGAGGAAATAATAAGAGCCGCGCTAAAATATCTTAAAGCTGCCGGAAAAATTGAATACTCAATCGAAGATGATGAAAATACAGTTTTAGTAAGCCGGGGCAACAATAAAGCAAGTCCCGACATTAGTATGATAGAAAAGAAGCTTACAAACGCGCTTTTAGAAAAGAGCGCCTATCAGAGTTTTGTTTTAAAGCTTGAAAGCGAGAGATTTAAAGAATACCTTAAAGCTTAAGCGCGACGCTGCTGATTTGAAGGATTATATTGGCAGATATAATATTTTTTTTTTACTATTCAAAAATATTTAAATAAATGTATAATATAGTTATGATTAAAGAACTGCTATTTAACATTTTTTGGAGGGTACAATGGAAAAGGCGCTTTTTATATACAATCCTATGTCGGGGGATCGGATAATACCCACAAAGCTTGACCAGATTCTTGAGAAATTCCAGGAAAAAAATATAATGCTAATGCCCTATAGGCTTCACAGCGTAAAAGATAAAAATCTGACCACCATGTTTCAAAAAGGCGAATTTGATCAGGTTATAATATCCGGTGGAGATGGGACAGTAAATAGCATTGTAAATAAACTTTTAAAAAACCGGGTTGATGTGCCCATTGGAATTATTCCGTCAGGCACCTGCAATGATTTTGCAAGGTGTTTAAATCTTCCTAGTTACTTAAATGACTGCCTCGATATTATTTTAGCTGGAAATACGGTAGAGGTTGATGTAGGGCTAATAAATAATTCCAGATACTTTTTAAGCACATGCGCCGGGGGACTGTTTGTCAATGTGTCCTTTAGCACTCATAATGAGCTCAAAAAGAACTTTGGTCCATTTGCGTATTATCTCAAAGCATTAAACGAGGTAACAAATATCAAATCCTTCAACCTCAGAATTGAAACTGAAAATGAAATAGTTGAAGAAGAGAGCCTTTTGTTCCTGATTCTCAATGGAAAGCATGCGGCAGGATTTACTAACATCATTAAGGAAGCTGACTTTTCAGACGGGTTGATGGATATCGTATTGATAAAGAGTTGTTCGCATATTGATCTTGCATCGCTATTTTTTAAAGTTTTAAGCAATGATTCGCTTAATGATAAGCATGTTTCCAAGCTGACTGCAAAAAGTTGCGTCATAACCAGTGATAATGAGGTTGGTGTGAGCGTTGACGGCGAAAAGTCTCAAGGACTGCCGCTTAAGGTTGAATTTATTAACAAGGGCTTAAAGGTTTTTGCTAAAGGGTAGAGAGATATTTATAATGTCATAAATCAAAAATTAATAAAGAGGATAATTCTTTCCCAGACCAGAAAGGCAGTTTTACATAAAATCTTTATTAAGAATCTTTGTTTCAATAAAGCGCTTTTTAACATCATGAAAGCTTTAAACTTGATATGTTAAAAAGCGCTTTAGAAGAATTATGGTTTTAATAAATCTAAATTATTTTCAATAGCAGTTTATTATCTATGATTTAATTTTTTAATTTTGATGTATTTTATTAATGTATTATAAAAAGCTCATTTCTACGATATAATATTGTCAATTAGATGGATGCTATTATCTCTTGCAAATTTTGATAGTTCCTGTTTGTACTCTTCAAAGTACATCTCGTTATTATGCTTGGTAAATTCAATAGGTTTACTTGATGTGTTTACAAAAATCCGAATTTTTTCCGTACGTACTTTTCTGAACAACTTATTAATCAATGCTTCGTCGAACTGTATTTTATTAATATCATAATAATTAAGATAGAGTGTTTTTTTGTCATCAAAGTCCGCTATTTCTATGGTAGTCCAGTCTTTACTACACGATAAACGACGCTTTTCCAATCTACTCACCCCCATCTATATTAAAAGTGATTAATCTTATACATTTGCCTATCACAAAATAATGTTAAAGCGTTCGTTATCTTGCTCTGTCAAATGTAAGATTTATAGCGCTTTTAATATTTATTCAGTTAATTATATTATACCATATTTTACATTTAAAATAAATATGGATTACTGTTAACAAATACAATAAAGAAAATTTATTGTGGTTAGTAGACGGGCGCCTTTAAACTTCTCTATATTAAAATGCTTTCAATTTTATCCAGCTCGTCCTGTGTAAATTCCAGATTATTTACAGCTTTGGCATTATCCTCTATCTGTTTTACCGAACTAGCTCCAACTATTGCTGATGTCACACGGCCTTTTCTCAATACCCACGAGATTGCAAGCTGAGATAGTTTCTGTCCCCTGTTTGAAGCTATTTCATTTAATTGTTTGATTTTCTTTAACTTTTCAGATGTTATATCGTCAGGCTTAAGAAAGATACTAGAACCTGCAGCTCTAGAGTCTGAGGGTATGCCATTTAGATACCTGTCTGTAAGAAGTCCTTGCGCCAGAGGAGAAAACACAATACAACCGATACCATTGTCTTCTAAAGTGTCAAGAAGCTCTTCTTCTATCCATCTGTTAAACATTGAATAAGAAGGTTGATGAATCAGACAGGGAGTACCAAGATTTTTTAAAATTTCTGCCGCTTTTCTTGTCTGTTCAGGGTTATAGTTTGAAATACCGGCATAAAGAGCTTTGCCGCTTCTTACAATGTAATCAAGGGCTCCCATAGTTTCTTCAAGGGGAGTTGATGGGTCTGGTCTATGGGAATAAAATATATCGACATACTCAAGTCCCATTCTTTTTAGGCTCTGGTCGGCGCTTGCAACCAAGTATTTTCTAGAACCCCATTCTCCATACGGCCCGGGCCACATATCATATCCCGCTTTTGTTGAGATTATAATTTCATCTCTGTAAGCTGTAAAGTCTGACTTGAATATTCTACCAAAGTTTTCTTCAGCAGATCCTGGAGGAGGTCCATAGTTATTAGCAAGATCAAAGTGCGTTATTCCAAGATCAAATGCTTTTCGAAGTATACTCCTGCCTGTTTCAAAGTTATTAATTCCGCCAAAATTGTGCCATAGACCCAAGGAAACTGCCGGGAGTTTGAGTCCGCTTTTTCCGCATCTGCGGTAAATCATTTTTTCATATCTACTTGAATCTGCAGAATAAATCATATACTTTTATCCTTTCAAAAGTGCTATTACCAATAAAAAATGGAACTTTTACGGATACTATTATAACAGATAATCTAAATGCTGAACATGCTATTTCTTCCAAAATTGATAAGTTTTTTGCCATATTACCTACAAGCAGTGGAATCGGTAAATGCAGTGTTGGTTCGCTTGTCTCAGGGGGTGTTGTTACTGGCTTTATTTCAGGGGGGCGTTCCAACAGGAGCTGATGAAGGAATCGGCGCGCTTTTCGTAGCAACAGGAACCGGTGGTGGAATTGGCTCGCTTTTTACAGCAATAGGAGTTGGTGGAGGATTTGCTACAGGCCTTTTTGTTTCCACAGGCGTTGAAATTATAGGAACTGGATTTTGTTTGATTGGAGCAGGAGTCGGCTGTGGACCAATACTATTTTTTTTAGGATCAATTGGTGTAGACACTGAAATTACGGGCTTGTCACTACTTGCAGCGTTTTTGTCCGCAGGTTTTATCTCAACTTTTTTACGGTCAGGAGTAGTGACCGGAGAATCCTCATTATTGTTTACAGTAGTGTTCCGGTTTTCTGTAATATCTGTTATTTTACCATGTTCAGGTTGGGGTGAATTATTCGCTTCAAAAGTTGTGTCGTTATTCTTATCCGGCAATGGAGGTGTGAGCTTATCACCTTCATTAGGCTTAACGACATTTTTCACAGGTCCTTCAGGGGGTATTACATTTTTAGATATATTGGTATGATTAATAGAATCTACAGCGGGAGATTTAATATTTTCACGTTTAATCGAATTTATGTCATTTTTATCATCGTATATAATTTCTGATTCTTCAACTTTAACCTTTTTTAAAGTCTCACCAATGCTATTAGTTTTGATTTCTTCCAAATTAATGTTTATGCCCT
>JAUZPS010000097.1 GCA_030705945.1 Bacillota bacterium | reverse complement strand
TTCTTCAACTTCCTCAATTTCTTGTAATTCTGAATCACTGGTATTTTCTACACTTTCCTGTTGCTCTGCTTCTATGTCTTCAACTTCTTCAACTTCCTCAATTTCCTGTAATTCTGAATCACTGGTATTTCCTATACTTTCCTGCTGCTCTGCTTCTATGTCTTCAACTTCTGCAACTTCCTCAACTTCTTGTAATTCTGAATCACTGGTATTTCCTATACTTTCCTGTTGCTCTGCAACTTCCTGTTGATCTATCCTAATAGCATCAGTTATAGTATTTACTCCATTTATATAAAAATTCTCGTTATCCTCAATTTCATTTTTATTTATTTCATCAATAGACTCACAAATTTCTTTGTCATCTATAATGCTCTCATCTTCAATATTGTCTTCTTCATTTTCATGATTCTTCAGTTCCGCTATAATCTCAGAAATATCGCCCTGATCAACTGCAATATTATCATTGCTTCTGATTACTTCATTCTCTTGCCCATCTGCTTCGGCAATACCATCTACTTCATCGGCGCCTTGAACATTTTCGCCGGAAGCGCATGGTTCTTCGGTGTGGACGTCAGTCTCAATGTTTTCATTGCTAATTGCATCAGAAACATTATGTTGATCATCTGCAATAACTTCTTTTCCAGAAACTTGATTTATAGGTAATTCTTTTACCAAAGAAAAACTTTTGTCTTGTTTTATGTCACCACTTGCGCCTATACCAATTGTATCAATATTTTTCTCACTGTCAACAGGTTTTTGTAATATATTTTCTCCAATCGCTACTGCGCCCTGCAAATCAGCGGCATGGTAATTACTAACAGCATTACCTTCCAATACTGCAGCGTTCCCAATTTTTGCTTCAAAAGCTCCTCGAGACCTCCATGGTAACAATTTATGTAAATTGGAAAGTACTGAAGCAAGTTTAATATTCCATTGTCTATCTTCTTTTTCTTCATCAACAATCAAGAATGTCGATAGGTAAATAGAGACAGATAAGATACTGATTAAGTATATTATAAAAATAATAAAATACGAAATTCCTGAACCAAACCTGATACTTACCGCATTATTTATTTTCATTGTAAAATTTAAAAGTCCCCCGGTAATTAGCGGAAACATACTGCTTAGAACAGTTACCGACACTGTGCATAATATAACCGCTATTATCTTGTGCTTCTTCGACATGCTCTTCTTTTCAAGAAAGTAAACAAATGCAATTGATGAGATTATTGCCAACGATATTGTAACTACAAAATACTGATACATAAAGGCCCCCTCATTTTTTATAGTCAACCGATAAACATATCAATACCAATCAATGCTGCCTAGTTTATAAATAAATCTTTGTTTGTGCCCTAATTTGAATTTAAATAAAAGAATATCAGATAAATTTTGAAGCGCCTTACATTATAGCTATATAAAAATAGCTCTATAAAATGAATGATAAATCTCTAAATGAACATGTTAATATTTTACAACTACTTATACGCTTTACTTTTGTATATATATAAATTAATATAATATTAATATTTTTACAAGCAAAACTTTTTAAATTATTATAATTTATTTTATTTTCGGACAAATTTTTTAAAAATTTAGTTGCAAATTTAGACATTTTTTTTATTTTAAGGCAGGTATTTATGATTTTAAGTAAATTTGACCAGTTTTTAATTCACAGGCAAAGCCTGATCGAACAATATACCAAAGGCGATATGACAAAGGATGAATTTATTGAAGCTAATTATGTTTATATAAATTCCTCTGATCTTGTACCCTTTAAAAAAATCGACAATGTTAAAAAAGCAATATTTAACTATCAGTATTACAACGCAATAGCAAAATACAACCAAAAGCGAGCTCATGAACTTAATTCAAGGCATGGAGCCAGAGAAGATTACCTTGAGCAGGTTAACTATTTTTATTCAAAGAAAGACCATGTTACTGAAAAATTACTAAAATTGCTGGATTTTAACGGTGTAGAAGCGTATTTTGTAAAAGTAAATTCACCCGCGTTAAAAGGGAAGCTTTTTGAAATCGTTCTCAAGGACTATGAAGGCCTTATTTTACATTCAAAAAACGAAAACATATTAAGTATGCTTATAAGGGAAAATGTCTTTAAAAACGAAGTCAGACGCTCCCTTGTTGATGAATATATCAACAAGAAATATTAAAGCTAAATGTTTTATGTTAATTTCAAACAGAAAGCGCGCAAAAAGATTTTATCGGAAGTTATTTTTTCAACATTCCTAAACACTTTTTGCGCGCTTTTTATATTGATACTACCTTATCTATAAGACTACTGCTCAATACTTATTCCTTTATCAAGGCTCGCCGCAGTCTGTTCTTTAGCTATAAGCTCATCTGTTAATTTATCTGAAACCTTGCTTTTTATTCTCTTAAAATTAATTTTTGCAAGAGCTGTGTTTATAACTGTATCCATATCTGAAGCTATTACAAACTTAATTTTCTTTCTGACATTTTCAGGGATATCATCAATATCCTTTTTATTATCCATTGGCACAATAATAGTGTTTATACCGGCTCTATGCGCTGCAAGCACCTTTTCTTTAAGACCGCCTATTGGAAGAACTCTTCCGCGAAGAGTTATTTCCCCTGTCATAGCAACATTTTTCTTAACAGGCAAACCTGTTAAGGCTGAAATCATCGCAGTCGCAAGAGTTATTCCAGCTGAAGGCCCGTCTTTTGGGATAGCTCCTTCAGGAACATGGATATGAATGTCATATTTGTTATGAAAATTCTTATCAATATGGAGTTGATCAGCCCTAGAGCGTATAAAGCTCATTGCCGCCCTGGCAGATTCTTTCATTACATCTCCCAGCTGCCCTGTCAATTCCAGTTTTCCGTTTCCATCCATGAGCGATACTTCAATCGTTAAAGTCTCCCCTCCGACAGGTGTCCATGCCAATCCAGTTGCTATGCCAATTTCGTCCTTCTCATTAGCTTTATCATACCTGAATCTTTTCGCTCCTAAATACTTCTCCAATTTATCTGAAGTAATCTTAATGGTTTTGCTTTTTGATGAAACAATAGCTTTCGCAGCTTTTCTGCACAGGGTTGCGAATTCTCTTTCGAGGTTTCTTACCCCTGCTTCCCTTGTATAATAGTTAATTACATCCCTTGCTGTCTTTTCATCTATTTCAATGCTTTTCTTAGCAAGTCCATGAGCTTCTATTTGCTTAGGAATCAAATATTTCAAAGCAATATTAACTTTTTCTTCTTCAGTATAGCTTGATATATGAATTACTTCCATTCTGTCCAGCAAAGGTCTTGGAATAGTATCCAGACTGTTTGCCGTTGTCAAAAACATTACATTAGACAGGTCAAAAGGAAGTTCCATATAATGATCCCTGAATGTAAAGTTCTGTTCTCCATCTAACACTTCAAGCATAGCGGATGCAGGGTCCCCCCTGAAATCGCTGCTCATTTTATCAATCTCATCTAGGAGTAAAAGAGGGTTTTTTGTGCCAGCTTGCTTCAAAGAAGCAATTATTCTTCCCGGCATAGCCCCAACATAAGTACGCCTATGTCCGCGGATTTCTGATTCGTCCTTGACCCCGCCAAGAGACATTCTGACATAATTTCTATTAAGAGCCCTGGCTATGGACTTGGCAATAGATGTTTTACCAACCCCTGGAGGTCCAACAAGACACAGAATTGGTCCTTTAAGGTTGTTCTTGAGTTTTCTCACTGCCAGATACTCAACAATTCTTTCCTTTACCTTCTCGAGACCGTAATGATCTTCGTCAAGTATTGCCTCAGCCTTTTTCAAGTCAATAATTTCTTCTGTTTCTTTGTTCCAAGGCAAATCAAAAATCCAATCCAGATATGTCCTTATTACGGAACCTTCAGCAGAACCTGATTGCATTTTAATAAGGCGATCCAATTCTTTAAGAACCTTTTTTTCAACTTCTTCAGGAAACTCCGCCTTTTTAAGTTTTTCTTTGTATTCCTCTACTTCTCCCGTAACGCCTTCTTTATCTCCAAGCTCGCTTTGAATAGCCTTAAGCTGTTCTCTGAGATAATATTCCTTTTGCATTTTATCGATCTGCTTACGAACTTTTGTATTAATATTCTTTTCAATTTCAAGAATTTCCATTTCTTTAAGCAGTATTTCCAATATTTTCTCAAGTCTGATCTTAGGATTGAACTCGTTTAATATTTCTTGCTTTTGCTCAACCTTCAAGAAAATATTAGAAGCTACCATATCCGATAATTGGCCTGCATCTTCAATTGTTGTAATAGAAAGCACCGTTTCAGGTGAAATTTTGTTGCTAAGTCCCACATAGTCTTCAAAAGCAGCTAAAACCCTTCTCTTCAAAGCCTCGATCTCTACACTGTTTTCACCGTCGGAATATATCTGTTCTACAACTTCAGCCGCAAAGAATGGCTCAGTCTGGGTAAATTCGCTGATTTCTGCTCTGCTTACTCCTTCAACCAATACCCTTATGGTATCACCTGGAAGCTTTAATAACTGCTTAACTTTCGAAATGGTTCCAACATTATATACATCTTCCTCGCTAGGAGCATCATTTTTAGCTTCTTTCTGTGTAACCAGGAATATCAATTGGTTGTTTATCATTGCGTCTTCTAATGCTTTAATTGATTTAACCCTTCCGACATCAAAGTGCAAAATCATATACGGGAATACCGTAAGCCCCCTTAATGGCAGCAGGGGTAATACCTGTTTTTTGATAACCTTTTTTGATTCGTACATTTGACAACCCTCCGCTTATATAAATTTAAACGGTGCATACTTCTCGTATTTCTTTCTGATTCCAGGCTTCATAATTATAGAATTCGCCGTTTTATCCTTATTGCTGTTATATACATACCATGCCAGGGAATAATTAAACACCAACTTTACGCTTTAATACTGCGTCAGATTCCATAATCATAAGTAAAGATCTTTAAATATTCCAAAGTACAAATCAAACAAATCCCAAGAAAAAAGCTCCTGAACTTATTTTTTTAAAATATACAACATGATACAGACATTGTTACTATTATAAACTTTTGAACGGCTGATTTCAATTATCTTAATCTGGAATCTATGGAATGTTTATAGAATTAGAACTGTAACTTGCTCTATAGTATTATCGGCAAAATACAATAAATAATTATAGCTATATATTAAAAATAGAATTATTTACTATTTTTAATCTTATTTCTTCTGATTTCGTAGAGCTCATCTATTTTAGCCTGAGGCAGATCCTTTCCACCCCCTAAAAATTCAGAAAGAATAAGCGCCTTCGCTATGCTTTCAGCAGCTTCTAGCCTATAAAACGTATCATAGATATCTTTTCCAATAGTTATAATTCCATGATTTGCAAGCAGGATTGCGTCATGATCAGGAATATATTTCTTTACGCCGTCAAATATCTCATCAGTTGCTTGTGTTCCGTAATCTGCTAACGGTATTTTATCAAAAAATACAATCATCTCAGGATACGCTTTTGTCTCAATTGCCTTGTTTGCAATCGCATAAGCCGTAGTATATGGAGAATGCGCGTGAATCACCGCGTTTATATCCGTTCTGTTTATATAAGATAGGGCATGCAGTCTCCATTCTGATGAAGGCTTACAGCTGCCTTCAATAATCCTTCCGTCTAAATCAATGACCGAAATCATATCCTCATTTAAAAGTCCCTTTGAAACACCGCTTGGCGTTATGCATATAAAGTCGCCTTTTCTAACGGATAGGTTCCCTTCATATGTATTCACCATTCCCTTCTTGTATGCCAGTTTTGCAACCTCTACCAATTGACTTTTCATTTCATCCAGCATATATGCTCACTCCCCTATAACCATTTTTTCTTTCTGAAAAACATTAGCATACCTATAAAACAAACAGCCATAAACAATAAAAGAAATGGATAACCGTATTTTAACTTTAATTCCGGCATATGTTCAAAATTCATTCCATAAACCCCTGCCAGAAAAGTTAACGGCATGAACAGAACAGAAACTACAGTTAAAAATTTCATAATTTCGTTCATTTTATTGCTTGCAACAGATAAATACAGATCAAGCATACCTGATAATATATCCCTGTAAGTTTCAATAGCGTCCATCATCTGTACAATATGATCATAAACATCTCTTAAATAAATAATCGTTGTATCGCTGATAAGATAGCTCTCTCGTCTCTCCAACGCGCCGACTACTTCCCTTAAGGGCCATACCGCTTTATGCATATAAAGCATTTCCCTCTTTAATCCATGAACTTTCCGGAGAGTTTTAGGATTAGGATTTAAAATCATTGCATCTTCAGTAAATTCAATTTTTTCGCCGGTCTTCTCCAATACAAGGAAATAGCTATCGACTATCAAATCCATGATTGCGTACAGAAGATAATCAGAGCCCATCTTTCTTATTATGCTGACGTTTTTTGATAGCCTGTCTATTATAGTAGTAAAAAAGTTATCCTTATTTTCCTGAAAGGTTATTAAATAGTCTTTGCCAAGTATTATACTGACTTGTTCCGTAGTTATTTCATTTAATTTTTCATCAAAGTATATCATCTTAGCTATAATATATAAATAACCGTCATATTCTTCTATCTTGGGTCTCTGTTCCGTATTTAAAATATCCTCCATGACCAATGGGTGAAAGCCAAAGTTTCCCCCTATACTTTTCATTATTTCCGTATCATGAATTCCATCAATATTGATCCACCTGATGCCTGCGCTTCTCCTTGCGCTGAGAGCTTCATCTATGGATGTAGTTTTCAGTTCAAAAAAATCCTTTTCATCATAATCAACTACAGTAATTTTAGTAATGTCATTCTTCTTTTCACCGACATGAACTAGCGAGCCTGGAGGCAAACCGGCTTTTATGGATCTTTTACCAATTTTTTTAGACATAAATTCCACCTAAAGTGTATATTTTTTTAAGCATGCTGCATATATACTATACCATATATATTTTTGAGTTCAATACCTTCAACCCTTATACAATACCCAAATGGATAAATCGTGAAATATTAATTAATTTATATATTTTGCAATAAACATTTTACATCAATTTTTTATATTGCAAAATATATAGTATAAATTTTTTTTGCTATTTTAATGCTCTATGCTATAATATATGTACTCGTTTAAATAAAAGAAAAGGCGCAAAATACAAATAATAAAATATAATAATTAAAGCCTTAAAATTTAAGCTTTAATTATTGATATATTCATTCAGGGAGGCTTAGGTATGAAATTTACGAAAATGCAAGGTATTGGTAATGATTATATATATGTCAATTGCTTTGAACAAACAATTGACAACCCTTCCAAGGTCGCAAAGCAGATAAGCGACAGGCACTTTGGCATAGGGTCGGATGGTCTTGTAATGATATTACCTTCCAAAAAAGCGGATTTCATGATGAGAATGCTTAACTCAGACGGTTCCGAGTCAGAAATGTGCGGAAACGCCATAAGATGTGTCGGTAAATATGTTTACGATAATGGATTGACCGATAAAACCACCATATCCGTTGAGACTTTAGCAGGGATCAAAATTCTTGAATTGCAGCTCGAAAACAATAAAGTTTCACATGTAAAGGTTGATATGGGAGAACCTATACTTACACCTAAAGATATCCCAGTGTCAAGCAATAAAGATATTGTCATAAACGAACCAGTTGTCATCGATTCACAAACATACAAAATCACATGCGTTTCAATGGGAAATCCCCATGCAGTTACATATGTGGACGATGTAATCAAATTCCCATTGGAAATAGTCGGACCAAAAATGGAAACTCATGAAATATTTCCAAGAAAGGTTAATGCGGAATTTGTTGAAGTATTAGATAAGAAAACCTTAAAAATGAGGGTCTGGGAAAGAGGAGCAGGCGAAACCCTTGCTTGCGGCACTGGAGCATGCGCCGTGCTCGTAGCCTCCTTTTTAAACGGTTTATGTGAAAGAAAAGCTGTTATAAAGCTGCTTGGCGGAGATTTGACAATAGAATGGAATGAAAGCGATAACCATGTTTATATGACAGGCCCCGCAGTTAAAGTATTTGACGGAGAAATTGAAATATAAATTGTTTTTATATTAAAATCAATTTATATTTTATTTTTTTCTATCGCAAAATACCGCTAGACCCTTAGGTATCTTGCTCTGCTAAATGTAAGATTAGGAATGTTTAATGATTTTAATATATTTTAACTGTTTCTAAATAAAAAGCACTATTAATCTTACATTTGACGGAGCAAAATAACGAACGCTTTAACGTTATTTTGCGATAGGCAAATGTAAAAGATTAATTGCTTTTTATATAAATGGAAGGAGAAAATTATGGCATTAGTAAATGAAAATTATTTGAAATTACCAGGAAGTTATCTGTTTGCAGAAATCGGAAGAAGGGTATCGAAGTTTAAAAGCGAAAATCCCGATGCGGATATTATACGTTTAGGTATAGGCGACGTAACAAGGGCTCTTCCTGCAGCAGTTATTGAAAACCTCCATAAGGCTGTTGATGAAATGGCTGACGAAAAGACCTTTAAGGGTTATGGTCCTGAACAGGGTTATGAATTCCTGATCCAGAAGGTTATTGAATATGATTATACGCCAAGAGGCATAAATCTTGATTGTGATGAAGTTTTTATAAGCGACGGTTCAAAATGTGATACCGGCAATATACAGGAAATATTCGGTTTAGACAATAAAATTGCCGTAACAGATCCTGTTTATCCTGTATACGTTGACAGCAACGTTATGGCTGGAAGAGCCGGTATTCTTAATTCTGAAGGAAAGTTTAACAAAATCGCGTATGTCCCCTGTACTGCAGAAAACAACTTTATTCCTGCGCTTCCTAAAGAGAAAGTTGATTTAATTTACTTATGTTTTCCTAACAACCCGACAGGAATGACATTACCAAAGAACGAACTTAAAAAATGGGTTGAATACGCAAAAGCAAATAAATCAATAATACTGTACGATGCCGCTTATGAAGCCTATATTCAGGAAAACGACATAGCCCACAGCATATATGAAATTGAAGGCGCAAAAGAAATAGCGATTGAATTCAGAAGCTTTTCCAAAAATGCGGGCTTTACCGGAACAAGATGCGCATACACAGTTGTTCCTAAGGAAGTTGTAGCCTACACAGAAGCTGGCGAAGCAATATCTCTAAATAAGCTCTGGAATAGAAGGCAAACCACAAAATTTAATGGCGTCTCTTATATAATACAAAAGGGAGCAGCTTCAGTTTATACTCCAGAGGGTCAGAGCCAGATCAAGACACTTATTAACTACTATATGACAAACGCCAAAATAATCAGAGAAGGTATCAAATCAATGGGAATACAGGTATTTGGCGGTGTTAACGCCCCTTATATCTGGTTGAAAACTCCAAACAACCTTGATTCATGGTCCTTCTTCGACAAGCTTCTCACAGAGGCAAATATTGTCGGAACTCCAGGCGTTGGTTTTGGTCCAAGCGGTCAGGGCTATTTCAGGTTAACTGCCTTCGGAAGCAGGGAAAATACCGAGAAAGCCATTGAAAGATTTAAAACACGCTTGAAAATATAATTTTAACATTTATAGCATATTTTTAAACAAATGACTTGAAGGTAAACTTCAAGTCATTTGTTTATTCTATAGATCGTTTAGCATATATATACTTTATTTCGTCAATGCCGCAACCTGACTTTGTAACGTAGTGATCTGGCCTTTGATGTCTGTAATAACATCCTGTTGTTTTTTTACAACTGTGGTCAGAACGCCCACAATATCCATCATTGTGACAGATTTGCGATCAGCTGTCGTAAACACATCGGGCACATCTTCAGCCATAAAACCAATATTGTGTTTCTTAAGCCCTGTTTCAACATAGTCAAATGAAACGGGATTTAATCCATTTAATAATTCCAACGCTTTATCGGAATCTAAGTCGGTATTATTTTCAACAACGCTTTTTGACGAAGCCTGAGATATATTATCTGCCCGTACAATGCCTTTTATATCGACATTGTAATTTTTATCAGCTGCTTTGCCAATGCCTACATAACCATCCGGGTCAACAATTATTACAGGAGTATCGCTTTTTTCGGAACATACAGAGTTATGAGAATGTTGACTGTATCCGATTTCTTTTAAATCATTGATAGTTCCGACCTTCCACTTTTTAGCATCCTCATCCCACATAATTCTGGCATAGTCATTTGTTTCGTTACGAACAATTTCGATGCCTCCTGATTTATTCAGCGTCTGATCATAAGAAGTAAATTTATTGATGGTGATAATATTGTTCTGCACTTCAAGGCTATTCGTTTTTACTGCATCTATGCCGCCGCTGACTGTAATTTTGCCACCTATGGTTAAGTCCTTTGAAAGATCTAAACTATTTGCCTTTATACCGCCTTCGAGTTCGGCGCTTGCAGCAGTAATTTTACCTGTAATGAGCGTATCCCCATTTACATTGAGCTTTGACTGCGGCGCTGTAGTGCCTATTCCGATATTTCCGGCAGCATCAACCGTCATCGCTATCTGATCATCTGTTGAGTACAAATTGTTGTGATTATGTTCCTCAAAACAAATGTTATTCATTTTGTCCGCGATTCCTGCTTGCCATTTGTCATCCTTCTCATTCCAGATAATCTGCGCGTTTGCTTCCTTGCCGCCTCTGAAAACCTCGATACCGCCGTTTATTTCCAAAGGTTTATCCTGTTGCTTATATTTGTTGACTCTTATGATATTATCCTTAACATCAAGTGTAGCGGTATTTACCGTGACTGTATCGCCATTTACCATTAAGTTTCCGTTAACTGTAAGATCACTGGAAATCAAAGCTGTCGCAGCCGTAATCTTTCCGCTTATAGCAGCGTCACCTGAAACATCTAATTTTGCTTCGGGAGTTTCCTTTCCAATACCGACATTTCCGCTTTTGTCAACCGTTACAGCCGGATTGCCGTCTGCTAAAGCAAGACTGTTATGAGTATGATCCGATAAAGAAACCTCCAATAATTTACTTGACGTTCCCGCTTTCCACTTGTTGTTTGCCTCATCCCATGAAAGTTGGCCCTTCTCGCCTGTTCCATGGTCTATTTCAATATTTCCACCGGCGGTTAAGTTACTGGAAACCATTAGATTAGCGGCCTTAATATTACCTGCTATATCCAGTTTTTCTGATGGTTTTGATATTCCGATTCCAACATTTGAACCATCGACAAAAACTACGGCGTTTCCATCAGCGGCGCATAGTGTATCATGGGTATGTTCGCCTGACATTATGTCATTTAGGCTGTTTCCTACTCCTATTTGCCACATGTCTTTATCTTCATTCCATAAAAGTTTTGCGCTCGGGTTTGAGCCTCTGTCAACTTCCAAACCTGTCTTGAGCGTCAGGCTGCCGTTTATACCCGCATTACCCTCTATAGAAATGTCGTTCCTGACAGTAAGCTTACCGCTTATGTTTGTGTTGCCGGACACGTCTAGTTGGGCTGTTGGAGTTGTTGTCCCTATCCCTATAAAGCCTTTATTAGCAACGCTCAACGCTGCCGTTACTCCGTCAGGACTGTAAAGGCAATTATTAAAAGTAAGATCCTGAAGCTTATCCTCAACACCGAACCGCCATTTACTGTCTTTTTCGTCCCACACAATTTTAGCGCTTGGCAATACGACTCCGTT
>JAUZPS010000096.1 GCA_030705945.1 Bacillota bacterium | reverse complement strand
TTTACATTTGCCTATCACAAAATAGCGTTAAAGCGTTCGTTATTTTGCTAAGTCAAATATAAGATTAACAGCGCTTTTAATTTAGTTTGGTATTAACTGATTTAACTATAATTAATAAATTATAAGAACAGATTAAATTGGTGTAAAATATTAGTAAAGTTTTTAGGACGCTAGCCCTTGACAAAAGCGGTTTCTATTTGAGTAAAAACTTCTTTAAGATTTATAAACAATGCATTAGTTTTTTCATTATTACCCATTATATGTTTGTTAATTTCTTGTTAAATTACGGGGTAATAATTGTCTATAAATCTTTACTATGATAATATCAAATCAGATAATATTTGATATTTCAATAAACCATATATAACTAATAAAGAAATTAAATTACATTAATTTACAGGAGAGGTAATTATGATTTGTAGAGATAGGAATTTAAGACTGGAAATAATGAGACTAAGGTATAATAATTATGAAGGGTTAATTACATCTACAGAACAAACAATGAACAATAATCTTATTTATGAAAAATCTAGCAACTTCGACGCTAAAAACTCAAATCTTAAAGAATTAGATGATATTTGCAAGAAAATCTCTATTGCATAACAAAATATGCAAGATTGCCTATTGATTTTAATATAATAATTAAGAGTAGTTGAATTTATTATACTGAAAAATAAATTCAACTACTTTGTATTTAAACACTATTCGCTAACTCTTTTCTTAAACCCGCCAATAAAGTCTGTCAATAAATTAATTAAAATAATAATTATTATAAGTACCAATGCGGCTCCGAAGGCTTTTGAGGTTTGATTGCCTTCGCCTGCGGGAGACGCGTAAAAAATGAAAGAAGTAAGAGTTGATCCGGTTCCTTTTAAGGTGTTTAAAATATTATTGGGCATCCACCATGGAGCAGACCCATTTCCAATTTTCAATGTATCGCCTAGAGTCAGCCATACTATTGCAGTATCGCCTATAATTCTTCCGATTCCCAAAGTAATAGCGGTTATAAGACCATCTTTAGAAGCCGGCAGCACTACCTTGAAAATTGTTTGAACCTTTGACGCTCCAAGAGCTAAAGAAGCTTCCCTATAAGTATTTGATACAGTTTTTAACGCTTCCTCACAGGTTTTTATCATAAATGGCAGGACCATGACAGCCATTGTTACTCCAGCAACTAAAAACGACCTTCCCAAGGCCTTATCTGAGCCTGGGACCATCTCGCTTAAAAAAGCAAATTGTGGATTAGTAAAGATGGCTAACCCAAAGATAGCTATTACTATAGTAGGCACGCCTGAAAGTACATCTATCCCCATTCTCAAAATTCCGGCAAGTTTATTTTTGGACGCGTATTCGTTAAGGAATATTGCAGTAGCTAGGGACCAGGGAAAAGCTATGATGATTCCGATAAATGTCAGCAGCAGACTTCCTATTATCGGAGTGCTTATACCTCCGCTTAACCTTTCATTTGAAGTTGGAACAGGTTGTTTAAATATAAAATCCGGCGATAATTGTGATATACCGTTAACAAATAGATATATAAATATTCCCAAGCAAATACAAACTGTAATACTCATTGCCAGCCATGACAAAATATATCCGACATAATCTCTTGCAAGTCTTTTATTCAAGGCCAACCCTCCTCTTAACTATATAATCAACAGCCTTTGAAAGAAAACTCAATATTGCGCATGTAACCAGCAATAAAACGCCGCAAGCAAATAATGCTGAGGAAGTATATTCACCTGATAATGTTTCGGATTTATTTACAATTGCCGTAGCAAGTGTCAGTACAGGCGTATACAAGCTGTCTAAAGGATTGCTGCACATTGCTGGATTCGGAACATTTGGTATTCCCCCGATAACCATTGATAAAGCGATTGCTTCCCCCATTGCTGCTCCTACCGCCAGGATAATTCCAGCAAATATTCCTGACTTTGCGGACGGAAGCAATACTTTTACTATAGTCCTCCATGGTGAAAAGCCCAATGCGTACGCAGCCTCCTTATATCTTCTTGGAACTGCTTTTAGCGCGTCTATCGTAAGCGCCGTAATTATTGGAAGTATCATAAAACTCAAAACTATTACTCCAGCAATAAAAGATCTTCCTGTCATCTGAAAGTAACTTATGTATTTAGTCTGCATTTCCAAGGTAATAAAGTGATTTTTAATAAATGGAACAATGACCAGTATTCCGACTAGTCCATAAATAACCGACGGCACAGACGCCAGATACCTTATAAAAGTCTGAAAGGGTCTTCTGAGCCATTTGGGAGCCAGCTCAGTAATGACCACAGCAGTCAATATTCCAATAGGAGCGCTTATCAATAAAGCTCCCAAAGACGTATACAAAGTTCCTATTATTAGCCCCAGCGCGCCAAAATTTTTAACCGGTTGATCAACCACAGAACGCGCAGCCTGCCATATCTGCCGATCAAACCCAAGGGTCGTAGCAAACTTAATACCGTTTGCCTGGAATACCTTCGCTGATTTTGCAGCAATAAAAGCAAATATTATTAAAATCATCAGTCCACTTAGTATAGATACTAATAATAGCGCCTTCTCTATACAAAATTCCCGAACCTTTTTCCACTTCTTGCTGCTTGTTTTACTGGCGCTCAAATAACTTTTTTCGTGAAGACTGCTGATTTTATCCTCTTCGAGAATATATTCATTGTGAAAAATATTAACCACTCCCTTATGACTCAATTTCATCGAGATGATAAACGTCAAGATTTATGAGACCCTCTTCTTCAATAATCTGACGGCCCATTTTACTTCTTAGAAAATTTATGTATTTACCCTTGAGTCCTTTTGCCTCGCCGTTTGTCACAATATACAGCTTGTTTACCAACGGCCATTTCTTTTCAAGCACACTCTGCTTGCTAGGTATAACGCCTCCTACAGACACTGCCTTTACAGAATCATTCAAGAATGAAAATGTCACATATCCAACAGCCAGAGGATCTGACGCAACAGCCTGTCTGACCAATCCATTTGAAGCGTTAGGCATAGCTGTTCTTGCATATTCTCCAAATTCATCAGCCGCAAGAATACCAATATCAAAAAATGTATTGGATGTCCCGGTTCCGGCTTCCTGTACATTCACATAAATGGGGATATCTTTTCCTTGAGCGGCCCTCCAGCTTAAAAACTTGCCCTCAAATATCTTGCATACGTAATCTCTATTAAGATCATTTATTGGATTCTGCTTATTTACTATTACAGCTATTCCTTCTTTAGCAATCCTATAGCTTTTTAAGTCAGGACAATAATATGATTCATCTGCCGTTAGCTCCCTTGTGATATTGGCAATATCGAATTCGCCATCCTGACATGCTGTAATCCCAGCTGAAGACCCTCCTCCAAAAACTCTCGCGTCGAATTTAGGGCTTATTTTTTTGAGTTTGTCTATAGCCCTTTGAGCAATGTTTATAAAAGATGGAGCGCCACCCATCCTTAGTGTTCCGGACATCAGTGAGAAATATTTAATGTTTGCAGCCTTATAAGAGGCATCATAGCTAACATCTGCGTCAAAGGATATCTTCACCATTTCAGCCGGAAGCATTATATCGTCGCCATTTTTAATAGGAGTCTTCTGAAGCTGGTGAATTTCAGTGTTTATATCTACATAAGGCATATCTACAACAGATTCAATAATCCTATCCGCTAAATATATGCTGATTTTCCCTTCATCCTCAGAAAACTCATAATCTGCGCCAAGATACTCGCAAACGATCTTAGCAGGCAGATACAAGGTATCTTCAAGCATTACCGGAGCTATACCGTCTTTGATCTCTTCGCCGTCAATTATTAGACTTATAGCATTACCATCATTATTCATCTCAGCGAAGTTGAAAGCAAACATTAGTGATAATACAAGAGAAACGATCAAAAAAAATATTAAAATTTGTTTTTTCTTAAACATAGTTAAACCCTCTTATTCATTCTAAATAATAAGATTAAAAAGCAATAATACAATTACTCTGTACACCGCAAAGACTTCTAAGCGCTATACTTATACCAAATCAGAAGCTTTTAAGAATTTATAAATAATCGCTGCAGCCTGTTCTCTTAACGAATTACTTTTTGGAACAAATTTTGTATCCGTCATACCATTTACAATACCAAGAACATTTGCCGCTTTGACACAGTCCTGAGCCCATGAGCTTACTTCTTTAATGTCTTTGAACCTGTTTTTATATTTACTGATCTGGTCTTTAGTTTCCAATCCATTTATATATTCATATGCCCTGATTATCATTGCGCACATCTGCTCACGGGTAACAAAGCTATTGGGTTCAAATTTTCCAGCTCCGACCCCTTCAATTATTTTAGATTTAACAGCGGTTGCAACTATTTTGTCATACCAATCTCCAGACTTTACGTCTTTGAATTCGCCATTATATTCTAACAAATCCAATTCAAGAGCCCTGACAATAAAAGCTGCAAATTGCGCTCTCGTAACATTGTTTTTCGGTTTAAAATTTGAGCTGTCTACTCCTAATATCACTTTTCTTTCAACCAACTTATCTATATATTCTTTAGCCCAGTGCTTCAATTCAACATCGTTGAATGTTTTAAGCCCTGCTGAAGGCTTTTTAGAATCCTTGGGCAGTATTTCCAAAGTCCGGACAAAGGCTTCATCATTATTAACATGAAAGACATTATATTTATTGTCTACGAGTTGTACAGGCTTTAGGACAAACCTTTTTATACCTGGCTGAGCGTTATCCTTTACCTTAAATTTTATATTTAATACATTAGCTCCGTTTTTTAGAGCTATAGATTTAGAGATATTCATGTATGCAACGCGTATATTTTGCTTATTATCACTTTTATTTAAATAGTTGAATTTATTAGTATAATTGATATAACTGTTTCTCAAATCTTTATCTGTATTGCTGCTGGCAAGCTCCAGATTGAAATGATCATATTCCAATACAAACTCAACTCCATTGGTTGAAAAATCATTCAGGCTGTCTCCTGTAAGTCTTAGGGACACTGTAAAAGTATCGCCAGGGTAATATGTCTGTTTTCCAAATTTTATATCAGGTACGACAGAACCGTTATTTTCCTCTGCCTTCACTGAGACTACACAGTTTAATAAAATGCAATTCAATAGAAGAAGCAAGCTTATCAGCTTTTTCCATTTAAACATAAAATTCACATCCAATACTATAAAAAATTTACTGATTGGAAAACCCGCAAGGGGCTCTCCAACCAGCATCGGCTTTGATATGCTCAATTAATCATAAAAGTTAAGTAATTAATTTTATTGGGGTTTGCTTTTTATTTATTGATATATTAGAATCAATTAATACCAAGATTATTGATTTCAAAGGACTGTACCCAGAGTTTGAAGTCTAGCACTCCAATTTCTGTATCCTTTGTAAAGTCAGCTCTTAATGAATCGTCTGCGCTAAGCTCTGTAGAATCATTGTCATACTTTTCATCGTACATGAGTATCCAAGCTGAGAAGTCTTCTGTATCTATAATTCCGTCAGCTTTAGTTTCAACAAGGCTTGTAGCTTTGTTTATAGTACCAACATCGCCTGGATATATTACTGTAGGCTCTGTTGAAGTTCCAACGTTTATTACTTTTCCTGACTTAAGGTTTACAGTTATGCTCTTCTTCAAGTATCCAACGCCGTCAATTGTCAATATTGTCGCGCTCAAATCCGAAGCATACAATCTGAATATTCCCTTAACTTTGTTGTCAGCTTTGTCAAGTTTAGCATAGTTTCCGTCTAAATCAGGAAGGAAAGCTTTATCCCCGTTTATAACAACTCCAGTATCACTTTCGCTCTTCTTCAAAGTGAACTTGAGATTCTTATATGTATCATTTATCTGTTTCTGAACTAACTTTGAAGCTACTTCGTTACCAAGAGTATTAGCAACTAATGGAGCTCTTCCAAGGAAAGCGCTGATATTTCCTTCAATTACTGCGTCACCTGTTACAATAATGTCCTGAGTGAAAGCTTCACCGCTGTTTACTGTATATACCTTACCTGTTTTTCTGTCTATCATCTTTATTGCGCTGAATGCCAGCTTGTAGGTATCAACAGGTGTTGTGTCTTTAATTTTGAGGTATGCTGTATAAATTACTTTTCCATCGGTTAAAGCTGTTTCTGAATCCATATCTAAGTATAGCGCTTTTAATTTTTTGTCACTGTCTGTTCCCATATCATACTTGTAATTGAAGTTGATTCCATTATTTTCAACACTTGCGTCAGCAGTTCCTTTTCCAAGTTCAAACTTGGAACCGTCATATGCAAATTCAATCTGGAGGTTGTTTGTCTTATCGTTTCCAGTATTTACTCCTGAGAAAGCCATATCAAGTTTAACTACATCTCCAGCAACATATTTGGGTTTATCAAGTGTAATAACAGGTTTAATGTTCTGATCGGTTACATCTTTAACTGTAACACTTGCATCAGTGAATTGAGCATTTACAGGAACAATCTGCATTGAATAGAAAGGTATTCCTCCTGTAGCAACAGGCGGTGTTGTTATTTTTATAGGATATGTTCCTTTTACCGCTCCATCCTGAATTAAGAATGTGAGAGATACTAAACGTCCATTTGATAAAATGTGAGTGTTTGATGTACCTGTATTTTCTGAATCAGTATAGAGCAACACTGCTCCTTTTGTATAGTCATCAGCTACATCAATGTCTTCAACACTGTTTACTATATCACCCTTAACAAATGAATCAAGTTTAAGAGCCTTCTTGTCATATTCAAAATATAATTCTCCAGATGTAAGACCAACTGAAGGAACGTTAGATATATCAACATTTACAGTAACTTTTTGCTTTGGATAACCTGCAGCGTCAACGCTTCCTTTAACTACAACATCTGAAAACACTATAGGTGTTGGCGTGTTAGTTGGAGTAGATGTGTTTGTTGGCGTAGATGTATTTGTAGGTGTTGCTGTGTCGGCTGGCGTATTTGTTGGTGTGTTTGTTGGTGTTTCTGTTGGCGTATTTGTTGGTGTATCCGTTGGTTTTGTAGTAGGTGTATCTGTTGCCTGAGGACCAACCAATACTTTACTGTTATTGAATACAGCATTGTATGAACTATAGTTTATATCATAAAATGTCGGGTTATCACCGTCATTGCTGAGAGTAAGATCATAAGCTCCATTTGAAATTGAAGTATTTACAGTAAATCTTGCTGTTACTAATACTCCGTCTTTTGTAACCTGTGATGTTCCAGTTTGATCATTATCAGTATAAAGAATTATTAACTGATTTCCAGCAACATTAGTTCCGATATCTTTTGAGCTGTTTGTTATCGGACCATTAGTTGCGCTTACAAATGTAAACTTTGCTGGATCAAAATTGATTATAACGGTACCGGATACCAATCCGTCTGCAGGAACATTTTTAACGCTTATCGGCACATCTATTGTCTGCCCCTTATCAGTTGCAATTGACTCAGGTATACTTACCTCTATTTCCCCTGCGGCAAATATCGCTGCTGAAGGCATTATTGAACATACTAAGCAAAGTGAAATTATTAAACTTAATACTACTTTGCTGAATTTTGATCTTGTTCTCATTTTCATACCCCTTTCATTATTGGATTATTATGGCATTGGAGGATAATAATTTACATAAGCTTTTTCTGCTTGTATTGTAGGATATTGAGCCGGTTTCTTTAAAAGATAAGCTTGAAGTACTGAAGCATCTGCCGAATCAATACGGTTGTCGCCTGTAACATCAGCGCTGAACAACCAAGCGGATGCAGGTAAGGATACTACTTTTTTCAAAAGATATGAACGTAGACTTGCATAATCTGCAGAGTTTACCAATCCATCTCCAGTTACATCACCAAACTTCCAAACTCTGTTGAGATTGTATTTTATAGCTATTTTCTGTCCTCTAGGGTTTCTCATTGCATATCTGAATACTTCAGCAGCTCCTAGAGCCTCTACAGTACCAAATGCTTTTGTTACAAATGTATACTTGTTACCGCTAGCGTCCTGAGCTACTTCTTTTCCTGCTAATCCTTGGCTGGACCAGTCTGCAGTCAAGGGTCCTTTTATTATTGCGGCTTCTTTCTTTTCATCTCTAACGTCTGCTAATGCAGCTTCAGCAGAGCCATATGTTGTGATGTTCATTGCTAACGATATTCCGTCATCCAATTCACTTGCAACTTGAGCTGCAGTTGACTGAATGCCTCCTTCAACAGCAATATCCAATTGAGAGTCATTTACTCTGATATATTTCTTCACATCCATTTGATCCTGAGCATCTTTACCAAGGTTGTAATATATCCATTTCAACGCGTTTCCAACTGGTTCTCTTTTTGTTACATAATTTAATGGTCTTACATAAGGATAAATACCATTTTTTGCATTATAAACTGTACATTGTTTATTATCGATACTTTCTGCTCTGACAGTAGAATCAACATAACCAAGGGATACGAATCCGATAGCGTTAACATCTGCTGCTACAGCTGCTTGCAATTCTTCCGATGATGCATGAGCAATTGCGGATGCTTTAACGGAAGCTTTATCCAATGCTAATTCCTTAAACGCGTCGAGAGTTCCTGATCCATCAGTTCTTGTGTGAACAACTATTGGAGCGTTAGCTCCTCCGAGCTGGTTCCAGTTTGTTATTGAGCTTGTTGACGCGCTGGAAAAAAGATCTTTAACCTGACTGCTTGTGAGATTTGTTCCAACAGCATTTGCTGGATTAACAACTATAGCGATAGCGTCTTTACCTACAGTGATAGGTATGAGGTATGGGTAAGTACTTTTTTCAGATGCAGTTAAATCTCTTGACATCATACCCACATCAAGGGTACCGTCGATTACTCCTGTCAATCCTGCCCCTGAACCTCCTTCTGTAATTTGTACATCTACTTGATTTCCTGTTGAACCCTCGAAAGCTGTTTCCAAATTCCTTGCCAATGGAGCAATTGTTGTTGAACCTCCTACCTTAAGAATTGTTGCCGCATGCGCTTGGAAACTTGGTACAAAGGCGCTGCCTACTAGTGTTGTCACTGCTAATAACAATCCAACTGCTTTTTTTACCTTAATCATGTTTTTTCTCCTTTCGGTATTCTTAATTAATTTTTTCGTTAAGAATTAGCAGGTTGTCAATTTTTAGTACAAATTCATTGTATGAGAATTAAATTAAGACAATATTATAAAAATGCTAAGAATCATTCACTTTTTGTAAAGAATATATTAAGTTAATTTGTACAAATTTAATAATTCCTGTAATAAATAAAACCCCTTTGTTTACAAAGGGGTTTTATTTATTAACGATCATTTATTGACTTATTGTCACAGTTTTAGTAGTGCTTTCCCAATTGACTTTAAGCCCTGCATTCTCACTGACAAACCTGACTGGCACAAACGTTCTTCCATCAATTATTTGCGGAGGTACATCGATAGTTTTTGATTTACCGTTAACAGTTACAGTTTTATTTTTTATAATCATTTCAACTTTCGTAGTACCCAGATTTATTATTAATTTTTTCTCAGCAGCTTTCCAATCTATTGTTCCTCCAAAAGCTTCAATAACCGGTCTTATTGGAAGAAGCGTCCTTCCGCCTATTATTTTAGGAGCAGCGTCAATTTTTTCTTCACTTCCGCTAATATTGATTGCTGGTTTATCTACAACCAGTTTTGCTATTGGCTTTGGATTACCTACAGTAATTTTACCGCTTAGATAACTAACAAGAACGGGATTATAGATTTCCGAATAAAATAAATTCTCTTTCTGTTTATTAAGCAAGTCAAGTTCGTATGTTGGTGTTAGCTTTATGCTTTGGAAACTTGAAGGACAATCTTCATTCACCTTAAATGTAAGTTCCAAAAATGTTCCGTCGGATTTTATAAATGAACTTCCAGTCATATCATAATCAGCATAAATAACAGTTATTCCAGTATCAATCTCATTTGTTACTATATCAAACATAGGATTATGAACTATATTTCCACTCTTTATTCCATCTTTTGAAAGCGAAAGCTTGCTCTTATCATATTCAACATTGAATTGCGCTGATGTTATGCCCTTTTCCGGAACATCGGAAAATTTTATATCCATTTTTACTTCGCTGCCAGGGTTGCATTTTACACTGCCTATGGATACCTGAATAGGCTTTGCTCTCGCAAAAGAATTCACTGCGGATAAAGACAATATCATTGACAATAATATTGTTCCGAATATAATTTTGTAAATTGAGTCTTTAATACTTTTTTTATACATTTTATTTTCCCCTCTTCTTCTCGTATTTTTATTTATACATAGTTCCTATATTAAAATCATTATTAATCAGAAACTAAATATTCATTATTATTAACTTTACTTATTAATCCATTTATAATTCTATTTTTTAACAGGATAGTAGCCTTTAGCCGCAATGCTCTTTTGTCCGTCCGGACCTTTTAAATAATTGACAAAATCCTTCATATCCGGCTTTAATTCATCAGCATAAAAGACACTAAAAGGTATGGATAATTTATATTTTCCTGATAACAAATTTTCCATTGACGGCTCAACTCCATTAATATCAATTGGATAGATTGAAGCGTTATCAATACAGTCAAAAGATACTATTCCGATCATGTTCTCATTTTGCGCCACATCATTAATAATTTCTGTATCCCCGTCGCCAAATTCTATATTTTTAGATTTTATGGTTTTTGTATCCAATCCAAATAAACCATTAAGAATTGTAACTGTTCTCGAGCCTTTGGTAGTTGGATTCATTTTTAATCTTATTGGACCTCCAGAGCCCCCCAAATCGCTCCAATTCTTGATTTCACCTTTTAACAATTTCTTTATTTTATCAACGCTTAAGTCTTTAACCAAACAATTATTATTTACAATTACCGCTATTGCATCATATCCGAAAATATCTTCGTTTAATTTTAATGCTTTTTCATTGTCATTCAGAGGCCTTGTTAAAAATGCTATATCCGCCTTTTTATTGACAAGATTTGATAATTTAACAGTAGGACCAATTCCTTCTCGGTTTATTAATATCTTTTTTCTTGATTTCTGAATAAAAGATATAGCCAAATCGCTTGTAATTTTATTACCTAATTCATCACCTAAAGCGATATATTTCAGAACGCTAGGAGTACTACTTCCATTATTCGAAGGCGTACTTTGAACACCTTGCATACTTGTAACAGAAACCGCGTTTTCGCTATTATCTGAATTATCCTGACTATCTGCGCTGTTTGAGTCGCCAGGCTTGCTTGAACTGCTCTCAGTTACTGTTGATGGAGCTGGATTTTGATTTGTTTGCTTGGTATCAGCTCCTCCGCCACATGCAGTAAAGCTGGTAATTAAAATTAATAGCATACCGGCTAGTAAAATATTAGTTTTTCTGAATCGTTTCATTTCTCTACCTCCTGGTAAATAAATTTATTATTTCAGCTTATCTCTATTTAGGGCGTTTCAAAAAATTCCTTGTTCAAGTTTATACAACGAAAACCTATTATATCAGTTTTTTGAAACGCCCAGTTGACCAGTTATTTTTTTGATACTACCTTGAGTAAAAGCAAATCTTTTGTCTAATACTTTTTGATTAAAAGCTGATCATTCTGTTTATCCCATTCAACAATACATTCAAAAGCAATTGATGCCATACATAAAGGCAGATAAGGCTTGTTATCAATTAATTCCGGA
>JAUZPS010000095.1 GCA_030705945.1 Bacillota bacterium | reverse complement strand
TAAACTTATAGCTACCATGAGACAGCCTTTTAATCAGTAATTTATAAGAGGAGGGCTATATGAAGAAGAATAATGTACTAAGATTAATCTTGGATTTTACAATAGCAGCCGTGTTTTTACTAGAAATCAATTATGATTTGATGTACCTATAACTGCAGCTAATTCTAATATAGTCCTTTTCTTTCGTTTTAAAAGGATTCTGATTTTTTCTCCCATGGATAACACCACTAATATCACCTCAATTTTAAAAAACAAATTGGATCTTGTAACACTCGTTACATTAATGTATAATTGTAACGAGTGTTACAATGGAGGCGTAAAGATTGGATAAAAGAAAATGGATCATCATGAATTATAATCTGCCGACAGAACCGTCAAGATTGAGAGTCTCTGCATGGAGAAATCTTAAAAAGCTGGGTGCTGTCAGTATACAACAATCTATGTGGGTTTTACCGTATAATGATGATAACTACTCAGCGCTACAGGCAGTTTCCAGGGAGATAGAATCAAATTCGGGAGAGGTTCTCTTAATGCAGTGTGAGTTTTTTGAGTCAAAGCATGAACAAAAGGTTATTACTGGTTTCAATAGTGCAAGGGACGAGGAATATAAAGAGTTTATTGATAAGTGTGAGGATTATTTCAAGGAACTTGAAAAAGAAATTGCTATTGAAAAGTTCACATTTGCAGAAGTTGAGGAGGAAGAGGAAGAATTAAACAAGCTTTTATCATGGTATGCAAAGCTTGAGGTTAGGGATGTGTTTCACTCATCACAAAGAGATCCTGCAAAAGATAAATTAGAACAAGTTAAAAAAGCATTTGAAAGCTATAGCGAAATGGTTTATAAGTTTAATGACAAAGAACTGTAATGCTGCAAACGGCAAAGTTGCATGTCTGGAGGAGAAAAAATGGGAAAAAACAATTTGAGATTCCTAATATATGGGCAGGAGTTATTGGGAGTATTTTTGCAGGCAAAGGGGTGAATGGGTAAATGAAAAACAACCAATATGAAAGTAAAAAGAAATTAATTTTCGGACTTGAAAAGAATATATTTTTTGCCGGACTAACAAGTTTTTTGACGGATACATCCACCAAGATGGTATATTGTATTATGCCGTTATTCCTGCTTTCTATCGGAGCATCCAAGACTACCTTATCATTAATAGAAGGTATTGCCGAAAGTACGGCATCTGTGCTAAAAGCTTTATCAGGGCTTTGGAGTGATAAGATCGGCAAAAATAAGCCATTTATGCTCATCGGATATGTAATGACAGCAATAGTAACACCCATCTATTCCATCGTAATAACACCTATTCAGGTGCTATATCTGAGGTTTATTGAACGGATAGGCAAAGGCATCAGAACAGCGCCAAGAGACAGTCTGGTTGCAGGCTCTTCTCAGGATGGTAAAATGGGAAAGAGTTTTGGATTTCATAAAGCAATGGATAACTGTGGAGCAATTGTAGGACCATTAACGGCTTTTTTGATACTTTTAGTTTTTCCTGCTGATTACAAAAGAGTTTTCTTTTTTGCGGCCATACCTGCATTGTTAGGTGTTCTGACTATCGCGGTCTTCATTCGGGAAGCAAAAAGAAGCAAGGAAAACCTTCCTCGGAAGATAAGATTAAAGGATTTCTCCAGCAGATACTACCTGTTTTTGGCGATTGTATTTATATTTACATTGGGTAATTCAACCGATGCTCTCTTGATAGTAAAGGCAAAAGATATAGGGGTTAATATCACATATATACCTCTTGTATATCTGATATTCAATGCAGTTTCAGTGTTATTTGCCATACCGATGGGTATACTCTCGGATAGAATCGGAAGGGAAAAACTTATAATATTCGGTTATCTGATATATGCAATTGTTTATTATGGTTTCGGCAGAACAAGTAATAACATTATTGTTATAACATTGTTTGCGCTATATGGTCTTTACAGTGCTGCTACAGACGGAATCCAAAAGGCTCTTGTCTCTGATTTGATTGATAAGGATAAAAAAGGTACCGGGCTTGGAATATATAATTCTTTGTTGGGAATTACACTGCTTCCTGCAAGCTTGATAGCGGGAATACTGTACGACAAAGTCAATTCAAGCGTACCGTTTTATTTTGGGGCTTCAACAGCATTTTTTGCAGCAATTCTCATGTTTGTATTTTACAAAAGGAAGCCTGTTGATGCGCAGTAATAATATATACCAACCCAAATGAGTCTGCTTCTACTTATAACCGGAATGGTATTATTGTAAAAGTCAAAGGTGGGTTTGTAGAAGGCAAAACAAGCTTTGAAAGCATTTTTGCGGCGAATGGCTTTATTATATAAAAAGCACTATTAATCTTACATTTGACGGAGCAAAATAACGAACGCTTTAACGTTATTTTGCGATAGGCAAATGTAAAAGATTAATTGCTTTTTATATAGTTCAATGTGAGCAGAAAATTTAATTGCAAGCCGCCTACTTTATTTTAAACATAAGCGCCTGTTATGAGCTTACGTTTAAAATTAAAATCAATTTTTAACATAAAATTTGATTTTAGCTATAATTAATGTAATTACCGGTATTATTATTTGAAATGGGATTGCATAGTACTTATATGTATTAATCCAATCAAACATCTCCATAGTGCTGCTATAGACTATACAGGCGAGGTTCATCATAAGAAATCCTATTGGAGCAACAATCTGGCTGCTTTTTTCAATGTTTAGAATTTTTGCAACACCCTTTGAAGCTGCATAAAGACAAACACTTGCTTTTATAAATACACCTATCGTGTAAAAGGTTGCAACAGTAATTTCAGTCCTTTGAATAAAATCTCCGATACTTAATGTCCTTACAGCCATATATGAAGGAAAGTATAAATCCGTAGTTATGTGAACACCTAAAACAAGAATGTTTCTTACCGATAATAGCAATATAATTGCGCCGCCAACCACTGTGCCGGATAAATAAACTTTGAAAGTCTTTTTTTTATTTCTTAATGTATTAAAAACTGTCGTAAAAATAACTGTTTCTGCAAAGGGAAAGGTAAAAAATGAAAAGGCGCTTGATAAAACAGGTTTTAAATCATTGTGCAATACAGGCTTTATATTAATTAAATGCATTTTTGACATTGAGAGGGGTATTGTTATGAGTAAAACGAACCAACCAACCGGAAAAATAAAAGCCGTCCAGCGTCCAATGATTTCTATGCCTGCTTTTGCAGCCCATAGACATACTAATCCAAGAAAAATTATAATTATTGTCTGTGGCGTTTCAGGCAATGATATGACCTGGACAAACTCGGAAAAATTTCTTAATACCAAAGCACCCAAATGAAAAGAATACCAGACGTATAATAATGATATTATTTTCCCGGCAACTTTCCCGAAAACTTCCTCAAGTATATAATATAAATTCTTACCGGGGAAGGAAGTAAGAAGTTTTGAATAGACGAAAAGCATGGGTAAAGACATAAACAAGGCAACTACAATAGCAATCCAGATATCCTGCTTTGCTTCAACACTTGAACCTAATACTATGGAACTGCCGATTACAAAAATCACCATCATGAAAGTACCTTGCTTGGTGGAAATAATTTCTCTCTCCATAAATATAATCCCGCTTTCTGTA
The DNA here is from genome assembly GCA_030705945.1 of Bacillota bacterium. Lineage (GTDB taxonomy): Bacteria > Bacillota > Clostridia > Acetivibrionales > DSM-2933 > Pseudobacteroides. The sequence continues at coordinate 8,070 of JAUZPS010000095.1, read as the reverse complement.
TAAAAAGCAATTAATCTTTTACATTTGCCTATCGCAAAATAACGTTAAAGCGTTCGTTATTTTGCTCCGTCAAATGTAAGATTAATAGTGCTTTTTATATATCTAACCCTGTAATCCGAAAATATATGAAACAAGCCTTTTTATAGGTACTGCAGGGCTCGGAAGTTTGAAATCCAGAACTACCAATATATGAATCACAAAGGAAAAAGAAATGAGAACCGTATAAAACCAAAATACTTTCCATTGCTTTTCAATGAATCTCGGGGCAAGGTCAAAAATGATGAAAAGTAAAAATATAATTGAGCAAATTGGAATAATTATCATCATAAACTAATTTTCCTTTCTGATACTTTCTTTTCTTATGCTTTTTGAAACAAGGGCGCTGTTTCTGATGCTGATATCAACATTTACATTAACATCCAATTTTTTAAACAGATGATCCCAATCAGGTCCAATGCTATCCCATAGCGATGGCATATTTGCGCTGACCAGCATTCCAAAGCCGAAAATATCAGTATCATAATTATCCTGAATTTTTTTTATTATGTTTTTCACTGATGATTTTAATGATGCTTCAGCATCTTTTTTAAGCTTGCTCCGGTTTACATCTTTTATATAATCCATTGAAGTTTCCATTTCTGCTATTGCAACTTCAGTTTTAATATCAATGTCCATAACCACTTTCCCATCATAATATTCAGGCTTTGTCTTTGTTTTGGTTTTAAAAATTTCTAAAGTTATTTTATTCATTTGATTCTCAGGGCTCTCATTTTGTATAAGCAGACCTCTATTCACTTTATTAATTACGAAAAGGAAATATTTTGTTTCCTCAGAATCTATAAATCCGATAAGTTTATCCGATTTAAATAAAGCAGTTCCCATGAGTTCAACAGTCTTTTTCCCTGCATTTGTTGCTATGCCCATAGCAGGTAATGCAGCTGATATTCCTTCCCCTTCCAATTCGTTAATAAGCTCATACGCTTCAACCACAGGAGCTTTTGCAAGGCTTCCCTGACTATTTAGGATCCGATCAATCTCAGTGGATCGTAATGTTGATATCATCGTTTGTTGTTCCAATAATTCTTTGGCAGTTTTTTCTTTTGAGATTACAACATGCATTTCTTCCCTCATTTCTGCATCCCTAAAAATCAAATCAAGTACCGGGATAATTCCTTCTTTAGCAATATCCTGGCTAAAAATAACAGTATCTGCATGACCCCAATACAGTCTCTTTTCTGTTAGCTTCAACATATTTCTTATCGCATCAAACACAGAATTACCCTTGGATTCAATAAGTTTTGAAGTCGGTTTTGCTTCTTTACCGGACATTTCAAAATCCAATACTTCGGCAGTCAACAAATAACTGTTCTCCTGTTCATTCCTGTCTATGGCAAAGCCTAACACAAGAGAATACTTTTCAATATCATGATAGTTCCAACACCCGCATAAAAGCATGTTTGAAATTAATATCAAGGAAAAGAGCATTCTTCTAACATGTTTCATTTCTTTCCGCCCTCTGAAGCATTTCTTATCCTGTTATTTAAAGCAATAAATTTAGGCCGGTATTTCATATACATCCAGGGTACACGAACAGATGTGTCCTGCAAATCCTGAGGATCCAGATTCATTAGACTTAACATGTAAGGCACCCCAAATGAACGCAATTCAAATAAATGGTTTAATAATCCTATGACCCCGAACATAAAACCATATAACCCTATAAATGAGGCAAAAAGCAAAAATATCAGCCTTATAACAATAACAGCGCCTTTAAGCCTTGGCAGCGCAAGCCCGGAAATTCCTGTTAAAGCCACGATAATTACCATGGGAGCACTGGTGAATTTTGCTTCCACTGCTGCCTGCCCCAGTATCACGGCTCCCACGATGCCCAAAGCCTGCCCTAAATTTGTAGGCATCCGCGTTCCTGTTTCTCTAAGAATTTCGAAGACTATTAATAGTAGAAACGCTCCAACTACAGCTGGGAATGGCACAATTTGTCTGGCCGCCGATAAGCTTATAGCTAAAGGTGTAGGCACCATCTCCTGATGGAAGGTTATCAATGCAACAAAAACAGCAGGGAGGCTTATTGTCAGCATAAAGCAAAAGACCCTTAATAGTCTGCTGATTGACGAAAAATAAAAATTTATATAATAATCCTCATTCGCTTGAAAATATTCAATAAATACAAAGGGTACTGTCATAGCGACAGGCGTTCCGTCTACAATAACTCCGATACGGCCTTCCAACAATTTTGCTGCTAAAATATCCGGTCTTTCCGTACTTCCTACCGTTTTGAAGGGTGAAAGAGGGGAGTCTTTAATCAGTTCACTGATAGTACCGGAATCCATAATTCCGTCAATATCTATATTATCCAATCTTTTATTCAGTTCTTTTAGGATTTTGTCATTTGCGATCCCATTTATGTAACATATACAAACTCTGGTGCGTGATTTAACACCTATAACTTTGTAGTTCAATTTTAAATCAGGAGTTATTAATTTTCTCCTGAGCAATGTAAGATTTATGAGAAGTGATTCTGTGAATCCTTCTCTCGGGCCGCGGATAACCTTTTCACCTTCCGGTTCACTAATTGCCCTGGTCTGCCAGCCTTTTGCGCTGATTATCAGAACTTCTCCGGAGCCTTCCAAAAATAATGCCGTATCACCTCTGGCGATTGATTCAACCACTTTATTAATTTCTGATGTCCTTTCAACACTATTTGAGAAAATTACATGTTGCAAAATACTATCAATTACATTATTTTTAACATTAATGGATGTACTGATCACAATAGGCTTTATTATATTCTCATTAATTATTTCATTATTTACCATTCCTTCAATAAAAAAAATGCAGCCTTTTATATTTTTATTTTGCATGTTTTCAAATTGTCTTGTGATAAACGTATCATCACTATTGAATATTTCTTTCATCAGTTCAATATTCCTTTGTAATGAGTTTGTCAGCATATAATCGATTGAGACATCTTTTTGTTTAACTTCATGGCCTTTTGATTTTTTCTTTTTAAATCGGTTAAACATATAGAGTGCCACCTTTAATAAACTATTTTGAGTATTGGGTTTATCATACAATTAATAAATCTTAGTATCTCATAATATAAGATTATTATTCTTCAATAAGCCTCTACCAGAAATGTGGATTTCTCGGCAGCTAACAGCAGAAAAAAATATAAAGTATCTGGTGAAACCGCACATTTAGTGGCAGACATTCTCGATGAAAATAAGCTTTCCGGGTGAAGCAAGGTTTGAAATGGATATCGTATTAAGGCATTTTTTCTTTTACGCTGGATATCATAACATTCCCATCGGTGATATTTCAGATGGGTTTTTCATGGAATTCCTAACAAGCGAGATGCCAACAACAAATCAAGGCAGTATTGGAAGGACTTTGCCTATCAGATATTGATTGGAAAGTTGGCAAAATTAAAGTAAGACAGTGCAAAACCTCAGAACCTTTAGTATTACGGCTAAGCGACAGGGTGATGAATGCGATTGCAGATTACATCTTAAAGGGTCGTCACGAATGCGGGTACAAAGAAATATTTCAAACACCTTCCTCTTTTTTATTGCACTTGATGTTTAGGGTGTCTGTAAAATGGGGTATGGGTCAACATTAATTTTGGTAATCAACAATGAACATACGTAGGTTAAATATTCTAATCACCAAGGTAAGTTTTAAATTATTTTGATTAACCCTATAATTCTTTCTTATCAAATAAATAAAATCCTATTCCAAAAAATATCATACTATAAGATAGAATAATAATAAACGAACTTATAACCTTTCCAATTAGTATGGAACTTCCTATCCACAGCTGGTACCAATCTGTATAAGAAGTGAAAGTTATCCTGGAAAATTGAGGGGATAACCTGGAAATTATACTTATTGCGATATATATTAGTATGGATATAGTGAGTCCACTGCCAGTACTTTTAAAAAATTGTCCAATAAACGTAATTGCTATGGCAATAGCTATCATTGGAACTATTGAAACGCCATAAGCTACAAGCCCTTTTAAAAATCCATTGATAAACTGATAATTGCCCTTTATTAAAATTAAAGCTAAGCAAGAAAAGATAAACGCAATTGCTAAATTAACAATTATGAATATTCCAATACTTAATATTTTTGAAGTATATATTTTAAATCTCGAAATTGGACGAAGCAAAACAATCTTTATATTTCGATCGCCAAATTCTCCTGAAAATAAATCAATTGTAACCATAGCAATTACAAGCGGAAGAAAATAGCTTGTGAATATACTTAATACAAAAATCGGGAATTGGTTTTTGGTTATCGGAATAATGCCAACATTGTTCTGGAAAACCGATAAAATCAATGCTGTACCTATTGGAATTAATGCAGAAATGATAAGTAAGAAAAGTGTTCTCTTTTTAAGACAAAGTTTTTGGATTTCGCTAACAACATTAGCATATAAAATATTCATGTTCCACTTTTCTCCTTTCTTACCTGATCCATGAAGCAATTTTCCAAAGTATCATAGCTTTTAAGCAATTCTTTAACATAACCCATTTTGACCAATTTTCCGTTATATATAATGCCAACCCTGCTACAGGTTATCTCCATTTCATGAACCAGGTGACTGGAAATAAAAAAGGTTATTTTTTGTTCACTTGCTAACTGTGTAATAATATTTCTAATGTCAACCATTCCCTCTATGTCTAGTCCGTTTGTAGGTTCATCCAAAATTACAAGCTCAGGTTTTGACAGTATTGCAGCTGCCAATCCGAGCCTTTGTTTCATGCCTAAAGAAAAGTTTGCTACCTTTTCATTCTTATAATCTTTAAGTCCAACTAATTCAAGAACTTCATCAATTCTAGCTTTTTTAATATCCTTATAAAATCGTGAAACAAGTTCTAAATTTTTATAAGCGCTTGTATACTCATAAGCTTCAACAGTTTCGATTATACATCCTACATTCTGCATGGCCTTTTCGAATTGCTCAACAATATCAAAACCAAATATCCGAACTTCTCCCTGATCTGCCCTGCATAAACCGGAAATAATTTTCATTGTTGTTGTTTTTCCTGCGCCGTTTGGACCAAGGAAACCGAATATATCTCCCTTATATATCTCAAAATTAATGTCATTTATTCCTCTATTATTCTTATATAATTTAGTTAGTCCTTTTACTTCCAAAACTTTCTCCATTGATTCTGCTCCTTTAAAAGGATTAACCCACATCACAGTCTTAGAATCCTGAGTGTGGGTTGTATTTACTAAGTATTAATTAATTCTAATCATCTTGTTCATCTTTGTTTCCATGGCGGAATCCTTCTTTATTGGTAATTGATTTAACTTGTTTACCAGTTAAATCAACTTTATCAGGTGTCGTATTATTAAACTGAGACAAATTAAGATTTAAATCTAATGTAATTGCATGTACTATTCCTTCTGCATCCTTCCCTGAAATGGAAACATCAGCAACTTGACTTGTAATGTAGTTATCTTTACTGATTTCTGCCTTTAAGCTCACATTATCAATCCTTATATCGCTTTCTAATTTAGGTATGCTTCCTACAATATCCTTCTTTAGCGATGAAAAATCTTTCTCTCTTCCCATTTCGTTATCATTATTGGCTAAATTCTTTACAAGAATCGATGCTGCTGCATTTGCGACTGCAGGGATCTGACTATCTGTTAGTGTTATTGCAACATCTTTAGTTCCATCTTCCTTAGAATCAAGTGTTACGTAATTCTGAAGATTCCCAACTAATGCATCCAAAAGCATTTCACCATCATTTAATTTGGAAGAATCAATTTTGCCTATCTCAGCCTTGTTACCATTGAATTTCTTGTTTTTATTAATTGTTCTCACACTATAAATATTGCTGGTACTATCTTTTGAAACAGTTTTACCATCTTGCCAGTAGGTTTCTAAAGTCTTTGTCTGACCTCCAATTTTAATGACAGTATTCTGACTTAAAGATTCTTTAGCTGTGTTTTCCTTTATGGTGTTATTAATATTTGAAAATTCTTTTCCATTGTCTTTTACTATAATCGTTCCATTCTCAGTAAAATTTTTTGAAGTCAATGTGCTTTTGATAGCCGATTTGTAAGTATCATATCCTGTGGAGCCAGTAGCGCTTGCAAATGCTGAAGTAACCAACATTACTCCTCCGACTGCTATACTTAGTCCAGTCAAGGCATACTTCTTTTTCATATAATCTCCTCCGTTTTTTTAATTTTTCTTTCATTTTTATTATACCCATTAAAACTTTAAAACACCTTAAGTAATGGAGTTTCAAAAAATTCCTTGTTCAAGTTTTGTATGATGAAAACCCATTATATCAAGTTTTTGAAACTCCCAGTTGACCAGTTTATTTTTTTATACTACCTAACGCGCTAATCCTACTGAACCCCCGCAAGAACATCATTTGCATAACGCATACAGCTATATTTGCATTCCAATAGTCAAGAAAATAAAGTGAAGTAAAACTGAAACTACAGTTGCAATAATTATAGCGGCCATTACATCAGAAAAATAGTGAACACCTAAATATAGTCTTGAAGCGCTTACTATAAGCGCAATTGGAAAACACAAAATTGATAGAACGGGACTATAAATGGATATAACTGTCGCAATAGAAAAAACAGCAGTAGTATGTCCTGAAGGGAAGGAATATAAATCAATTGGCACATTGAAAACATTTATTTTCCCAATTGTATTTTTAGGTCGTTCCCTACAGATATTTCTCTTTAAAATTTCTACAACTATATGACTGATAATAAGTGAGGCTAGCGCTTCAATCCCAACACTGCGCGCCTTTTTGTCTCCCAATCCAATAATTAAAGCGCAAATTGAAACAGTTACTGCTGCGCTGCCAATATAGGTTATAATCGGTAAAATTTTATCTAAAAATCTACATTTAAGCTTAATATTAAAAAAGAGTGTACATTGCGCATCCGTATTGAAAAATGCCTTTTTAAAATCTTCCATCACAGAATCTCCTCGTATAATATTCAAAATTAAAATATTTAAACACTTTGTCTGCAATTGGCTTGTTAATTAATAGTCGTTATATACTCTATTATTATTTTATAAAACCAACCTTTGAATCACCTTAATAACTAATTCCAAATTGTTACTTAAGGTAATTCAAAGACAAACTTGGTATAATAAATTCATGGAGGGTTTATATGAGATTATTATTAATTGAAGATGATCAGATGTTGTCAGATGCTCTTGTTAGTATATTAGAAGACAATAATTATTCTGTTGATGTGGCTTTCGATGGCGAAAATGGCCAGTATATGGCAGAATCGGGCATTTATGATTTAATTTTACTTGATAGAATGCTTCCAATAAAAGAAGGCTTGAAGGTTCTAAAAGCATTTAGAAAAAACGGAATAATGGCGCCAGTCCTATTGTTGACTGCAAAAGATACCGTAGATGATAAAGTTGAAGGTCTCGATGCGGGAGCTGACGATTACCTTGTAAAGCCTTTTTCAAGCAAGGAGCTGCTAGCGCGAATACGGGCTCTTTCAAGAAGACAATCAGAACACATTCAATCAGATAAACTCAAAGTTGGTACTCTTGAGCTTGACATGAACCGTTGTGAAGTTATAAATATCAATGAAAAAATAAAGTTAACCTATAAAGAAGCGCAGTTGCTTGAACTTTTCATAAGAAAAAAGGGACAGGTTATTTCTAAAGAATATATCTTGGACAAGGTGTGGGGTATGTCTTCATTTGTAGAATTGAACAATATTGAAATATATATTCATTACCTTCGCAAGAAATTAAATCCCGATAGTTGCCATATTCAAATCGAAACAATTAGAAACGTAGGATACTGCTTGAGGGAGGATTCAAATGTTTAATAAGCTCCGGATTAACCTTACATTAACAAATGTTATTGTATTCAGTATCATTTTCATAATATTTATTATGAGCATATTTTTAGTTATGAAGGAAATAATCAACGACCAAACACAGCAAATAACAAATATGATTTTTTCCAGTTCAGGCATTAATAATGCCTCTATGGAAATTGGACATAACCGACACCAAGAACACCAATTAAG
>JAUZPS010000094.1 GCA_030705945.1 Bacillota bacterium | reverse complement strand
TGGGCATCATGATTCAAATCTATTCCTTTAAGCATGAAAAGCTCATGATAATATGAATTACTTTTATCAAGGTATTTCAATAAATTACTTAATTTCTCTTTTTGATTCGGTTTCATAATATTTGAGCTGTTGAACTCTCCCATAATCCTGCCATCCCTTTCTACCTTTAAATCTATGTACTTGCTAATTTACCTTCCACGTAATCTCTTAAGGCGCCGTACCTTGTAAATTTGTCTATTACCATCGCCTCATCATCCACAAAAATGTCAAATTCCGTTTCTATATCCCCAATGAGCTTTATCACCTGTATGGAATCGAATACAAAATCCTCAATCAAATTAGACTCATCGGTGATTTCATCAGCTGAAATACCTATCCTTATGTTTTTTGCAATTACTTTCTTTAGCCTCTCATCAATACCTTTTATCACTGCCGTCTACCTCCATAATATAAATAGTATGCTCTCGGAAATTCCGAAGGTTTTTTTGCTAAATGTATCTAAAGCTCCTGCCTTCTGACTATTTTTTCACTTGGTGTTTTATCAAGCTCTTTAACAATAATGACTTCTTTGGGTATTTTGTAATCTTCGAGATGAAGCCTGCAATATTTTAAAATTTCTAAAATATCCAGCAGGTAATCGTCCACAGGGACAATATATGCCGTTACTTTCTGTCCCAGCAAGTCATCCTGTTCTCCCCTTACAAGCACCTCCAACACCCCTTTATACCCTGCTAATACATTTTCAATTTCCTCTGGGTAGATATTTTTTCCGGATTGCTTGATTAAATTGTCCCTTCTTCCGGTAACAAACAAGTATCCGTCTTTGTCCAGACAACCCAAATCCCCGGTATGCAGTATACCATCACGTAGGACTCTGTCACTCAATTCCCTGTCCTTGTAGTACCCAAGCATAACGTTTGGGCCTTTTACAGCAATCTCTCCCATTTCACCTGCTCCCAGAGAAACTCCTTCCTTATCAAGAATGAATACCTCCACCCCTTGTACAGGGGTACCGCTTGTGCCTTCCTTTTCCAGCAACTTGTCCTTATAGCAGTATGTAACTCTTGGAGCCGCCTCGGTCAAACCGTAAGAGTAAATCAGGTTGGCCCATGGAAAGGCCGCTGCCAATTCCCTGATTATCAAAGTACCGATGCTTCCGCCATAGAATTGAAGAGTTTTCATGGATTTCAAGCTGAATTTATTTAAATACCTGTAGTTTAAGATGGAATACAAAATTGTTGGGACAGCAAAGAATATTGTAATCTGATATCGGTCAATCAGTTCCAATATTAATTTCGGGGTCGCAAGACTGGAACTCATGATAAGCGTACACCCATTATATAAAGAAACAATCATTTCTCCTATAATGCTTGAAACATGGACAATATTCTTTATAAGCAGTACGTTATCGTTCAAGCCGATTTTTAAATAGTTTGAAATCGCCTCTACATTGCTGGATATATTGCTGTTTGAAAGCATAATGCCCTTGGGCAGATTGGTAGTACCGGAAGAAAACAATATCAGCGCCAAGTCTGTCATATCTGCGGAATCAAACTTTCCGGCTTCTTTTTGAAGATGATCATGGAACTCCATATAGGACAGCTTTTTAAAATCCAGATAAAAAATACCCTTTAAAAAGCAGCATTCCTTTTGCAGGACTGTTTCAAATTCACCTTCATACTTACTGGTAGTAATAACAAATTTAATGTCATAGTGATTTATTGTTTTGGTAAGCTTATGAATCCCCATATTCACATAAAACGGTACAATTACCGCCCCGCACAGGCTTATCGCAAAAAAAGCCTCCGGAAATTCAATGCAGTTGTTCATAAGGATTGCTACGTGATCACCTTTATTCACACCCCTTGATTCCAGCTCGCAGCTTATGGCCCTGATGCTCTCATCAAGCTCTCTGAAGGTAAGGAATATATCATCACAATTGACCGCCACCTTATCTCCATGTTCATTGAATGATTTTTTTAATAAATTGTATAACATATTAATCTATTCCTTTACTTGAAATTAATTTTTAAGCAGACTTACATAATTTAAGTAGATTGTTTGAAATTGCCTCCTCATCAAAAGCCAACTGCATGATTTTTTCTGAAGCACTATTTATAATGCTTTTGGAATCAAAGTCACTGCATGGCTTTAGTAATTCAAGCAATTCAAAAATAACTCCCATCCATCTTTCTTTTATTTCTCCCAGCGCTTCCGATTCCTCAAAAAGTCTGTTTACTGTAAATGTTCTGCCCAAATACTCCAGCATCTTGCCAAATTTTTTCCGTCCATATGCTATTATCCACAATTGAACAAATATTGGAGCATAATATGAAAATTCCTCATGACCCTGTATTTCCAGCTCCATATCCATATTTTGTTTCATATCGCGAGCAAATTCACGTATAGACTCAAAAATGTTTTTTCCTTCAACAAGGCCATGCTGCTTTGATACAATGTCCCCTAGGAATTCCCTCCAATTAATATTTAAATCCTCCTGCTCCCCTCGTGAGACCAATCTGCATAACCCATTACCATTTACAAAATCTGACCTGGATAAAATTTTTATGCTTCTATCCAGATTAAACGACGGGTCTACACAATTTACACTATCACTGTCCTTATCAAATCCCACCGCTAAAAAGCTATGATTGCCATGTAAGTATTTATACCGGTCAGTCCAGTATGCATAAAACGGATCCATAACTATGCAAACCGGACAATTCAATGCAAGCTCACTGAGCAATGTTCCCCATTGTTTTTCCTTGCATTCCCTATACATCATCTTCGAGTTTATGCCATAAAACTTTTTTAGATTTACAAACGCGTCATAATCTCCATTCCTGATTCTAGTACCCAATTTTGCTCCCTGATTAACCTTTAACGGGTAGTAATAAAAACCCCATGAATTATAAAATATCAGTTCATAGTCAATCCCCCACCACAATGCCAGTGCAGCAATAACATCTTCTTCACACGTAAAAGAATCCTGATGTCCCAAGGAAGAAATATCCTGTAGCAAGAATCAATCACCCCTCTCGATTTCAAAACATTTGCATACTAACGTATCATTTATTATTTCAGCTATCTCCTGCACTCTGTCATGTATAAAGAAGTGTCCCCCATCAAAGTTTATAATCCTGCACTTTTTATTAGTATATTCCTCCCACTGGATGATATCTTTTGCCGAAACATCCTCATCGCTGTTTCCTGTTAGGATCGTTATGTCAAAATTCCATTTAGCGTACTGCTTGGAATGCTTATAATTCTCTACAATTCTGTAGTCTGCTCTGAGGATAGGTATAAAAATATCCAATAGCTCTTTTTCTCTGAGTAGTTCATTTGCCGTACCTCCCAACTTAGAAATTTCCTGTATAAACTGATCGTCTGGTAAAGTATGACGGGACTTATTTTTGTAAATATGCGGTGGATATCGACCGGATAAAAAAATATGAGAAGGATCTCTGTGGTTGGAGCTTGCAATTCTATTAATAAGTTCATAAACAATCAGACATCCCATGCTGTGCCCCCAAAACGCATATTCAAACTTGTCCAAATCGTCCATGACAATATTGTAGACATCATTGGTAGCGTCTTCCATTGTATTATATGAAGGCGTTCTAAAGCGTTTTCCCCTACCTGCTAATTCAACTGGACATAATTCAATTGCACCATCCATATAATTTTTCCATTTGGAATAAGCCATTGCCCCTCCGCCTGCATATGGAATACAAAACAGCTTAATTTTTTTCACAATACATCCCTCCTAGGATTTCAAGGTCCCCATATCTTCTCGGCTATACCTTCTCATCAAAGACCACGGTAGTTTTTTAGATATCGGATAGTATCTTGGTGTACTTGCCCTTTTTCCTATTAACTGAATCCATATATCTAAATCAGTATTTTCTAAATAGTCATTTACAACTATATCCCGGTCTTCCACCTCTGTTAGAAGTATAATTGTTTCTTTTAAATTCTCTAGGGAATTAGGATTTATAAAGTCTATCACAATACGATTAATATTCTCAGGAAGTGGTTTTTGTGCATATTTATAATTGTGACCTAAGCTTTTAAAAAGCTCATATACTTTTTCTTCTTGTACATTAAAAATATTTGAATGCTTTTGTAAGAATAACCTTGTATTTTCTATAACACCAGCAATCCTGCTTTCCTCATCACTCCCATGAAATTGATGAAGCACTTCCAGCTTATTGCTTATAATAAATTTCAGTCCACATTTCCAAAGCCGATAGCATAACTCTATGTCTTCTAGCCCATAAGCCTTAAATTCTTCATCAAAACCATTTACCTTATCTAACCAACTTTTGGGTATAATTAAATTGAAATTATGACCATACAAAAATGGAAACTGTATGGCTGATGCATTATATGATAAATCATTAAATATGAAATATCTGAAATCACACTGTTCAGGACGTTCCCAAGCAAAGGAGTATTTTTCAAAAACACTGCCATCTTGAACCATTTCGGAAGATATACTTTGAGGAAGCATCATTCTAAAACCAGCTAACATAATGTTATTATCGATTGAATAGCACTTATCTACTTCAATTAAATAGTCTTTATTAACAATTATGTCTGCGTCAATAAAAATAACAAACTCCCCTTCTACCATTTTAATGCCATAGTTTTTTGCTCTCGAACGACAGGAGCTTGCACATCTTTCTAAGTAAAAATATCTCAGCTCATAATTTACATTTAAATCTTTTATGTAATCTTTTGTATTATCATTTGATCCATCATCAACAACTATAACCTCAAAATTATATTTCATAGAACCTTCAAGATAATTTAAAGCAATTAGAGAATTTTTTAACTGAAGTTTATTGTTATATGTTCCAATTACAAAACTATATTTCTTCATTTAGTCCCCCCTGTTAATATGCTTTTTCTAATTGTTCCAGCATTTTAATAAAAATGTCGTACTCTGCATATTTAATTAATTCATCATGTCTGAATTATAAAGATAACGCATTTACATGTATACCCATTTTACATATTTTCACTAATTAATGGTTATAATTCCATTTTAGACGGATAAAATGCAAATTTTAAATTACACATTATCTTATATTTGGTAAAAGCTTACTGCTTTTGATAAATTTCAATCCACATTTCCAAAGCCGATGGCATTTGATCTAAGATATCGTATGCACACATATGTTTTATCTCCTAAAATGTTGTTTGAACCTTCATTCAAATTGTATTATGTACAAAGGATTTATTTGTTACTTTTACCTTGGCTTGTTAATACATGATAATTTTACAAAAATAATCATTATTATACAAGATACATTACATAACAAAAACATATGCAGTCTGTCATATCTTTTTATGACAGACTGCATATGTTTTTAAAAGGTATAAATATTTATTCAGTCGTTCAGGCATTTGTCACTGGAATTTCAATGCAAATATTAAAGCCTCTCTCCCCATCAGATCCATAGGAAATTAATCCATTCACTTCTTTAACCCTCTTTTCCATTCCTGACAAGCCTAACCCTTTGTTTATTTCATTAGTTCCTATCCCATCGTCAAATATAAACAAGTTTATTTTTTTTACTGTAAACCGTAATATAATATTCACCTGGTCTGCCTTTCCATGTTTAAGTGAATTGGTAAGTGCTTCCTTGCAGACTCTATGAATTAGATTTCCATACTTAGCTGTATCCGTTGATTCAATACCGTCAACTGTAAAATCAACTTTAACACCTGTCTTTTCAAACTCCTTAACCAGAACCCCGATTTTTTTTACTATACCCTGTTCCTCTATTCTTTTTGGAACAACCCCCAAGACTGAATGTCTGAGTTCTTCATGGCCCTTCATTGCTATTTCCATCATTTGCCCTAATTTCTGCTTCACTTCACCAATATCCTTGTCGCATAACATCGAACTGACACCTATAAGTGAAATGAGCACTGTCATCGTATGGCCGACGGAATCATGGACTTCGGATGTAAGTTTATTCCTTTCTTTTACAGCCGCCAGTTCACCCACCTTATTCACATAATCCGCCAGCTGTTCATTCAATTCTTTTAATCTGTCATTGTTCCGTTTCACTTCATTCAGCAGATTTTTATGTTCAGTAATATCAATAAAGGTAACTACTCTCCCTTGAAAAGTACCTTTAACTTGAAGAGGCTTGATATTAACAGAGTAGATACTTTCTGCATCCTTCAGGCTGATTTCTCCCATTATGACTTCCTGCAAACCGTTCCTTATTGAATCTATTATCTTGGTGCTATCACTATCCATATCAATAAAATTTATTAAGTAATCCAAAAAATCATTTACATTATTGTCCAAATTCAACCCAGGGCATTGTATGAACATATTCTTGAAGGATTGGTTGAAATAAGCAATAATTCCCTTTATATCAATGATAAGTATGGCTTCTCTAAGAACATCTGTCATCTTGGGAAAAGCTATAGGCGTTATGCAAAAAAGCCTGTATTTTAATGCGGTAATATTCAATATGAACACAGGAATTAAGAAGAAGACCGGAGCAATATCAAACAACAAAAGTATCTTAGATAAACCAACCTGATAATTTATAGATACGATAATAACAGAAATGATGAGAGTTGAAACAATAATATATGTTTGCTTTTTATAGTATCCATATCTTTTTAGAATGTGTACAGATAACATTAATAGTGACAATAGTAAAAACATGTATAGAATAATCATCAAAACCAGAAAAAGCAGACCCGTCCTCATCCCATCACGTGTAAACACAGTAACCTCTTGGTAAGGATTTGTTATGAAAACTATTATTATCGTTGCGAATATAAAAAACATGATTATTTTAAATTTGATTTGAAATTTCCTTATGATTTTTATTGTATTGACTGTATAGCTATGGCAAAATAAAACAATAAAAGGGGTTATTAAAAAAATCGCAATATACTTAAAGAATGAAAACATATAAATTGATGGGGCTATGGATAAAATTAATTCCCCCAAAGACCACAATAAAATAACGCAAAAAAATATACAATATTTTCTCAGAAGGTGGTTACCTTCACTCTTATTAAGGTTAAACGCTACCATAAATGTAGAAAAGGTTATTGCAAAAGATGTTATAATTATTTGAAATGTTTGAATCATCAAGTCCTCCAAGTCTTTGAGGTTACCAACCCCAACACTGCACCAGGCTTTTATTAACTGTATGCATTGAAAGCGGAGTTCTGTCCCAAGATTTAACTTCGTTAGTATAGAATACTAAAAAATGATCCATCCAAAACCTATAAACATATAGTTGATTAATTTTGTTATTTAAGAAAAAATTTCTTTCTTTGACAAATGTGAATCCGACAAAGGATTTATTTGTTACTTTCACTTTAGTTATTTTGTCGATACATAGAAATTTTATAAAAATAATCATAATGATACAAGATACATTACATAACAAAATCATATGCAGTCTGTCATATCTTTTTATGACAGACTGCATATGATTTTAAAAGGTATAAATATTTATTCAGCCGTTCAGGCATTTGTCACTGGAATTTCAATTCTAATACTAAAGCCTTTCTCGCCATCAGACCCATAGGATATTAATCCGTTCACCTCTTTTACCCTCTTTTCCATTCCAGACAAACCTAAACCTTTTTTTATTTCATTGATTCCTATTCCATCGTCAATTATAAACAAGGTCAGTTTTTTTCCTGAAAACCTGAGTATTATATTCACCTGATCAGCCTTACCATGTTTTAGGGAATTGGTAAGCGCTTCCTGACAAACTCTATAAATCAGATTTCCATACTTGACATTATCCATCAATTCAATACCGTCAACTATTAAATCAACTTTAACACCAGTCTTTTCAAACTCCTTAACGAGAGCCCTGAGTTTTTTTACTATACCCTGTTCCTCTATTCTTTTCGGTATCCCCAAAACTGAATGTCTGAGATCTTCATGGCCCCTAATTGCTATTTCCATCATTTGCCCTAACTTCTGCTTCACTTCACCAATATCCTTGTCGCATAATATCGAACTGACACCTATAAGTGAAATGAGCACTGTCATCGTATGGCCGATAGAATCATGGACTTCGGATGTAAGTTTATTCCTTTCTTTTACAGCCGCCAGTTCACCCACTTTACTTACATAGTCCTCCAATTGTTCGTTCAATTCATTCAACTGGTCATTGTTTCGTTTCACTTCATTTAGCAGATTCTTATATTCAGTAATCTCAATAAAGGTAACTACCCACCCTGTAAAAAGATTTTTAAGTTCAAGGGGCTTGATATTCACAGAGAATGTCCTCTCTATATCCTTCATCCTAATTTCTCCCATTACAGCTTCCTGTATCCCGTACCTTATTGAATTTATTAACTTATCACTGTCACTGTCCAGATCAACAGAATTTTTTAAATAATCAGAAAAAATAATTATATTAGTGTCCAGATTTACACCAGGGCATTGTATGAACATGTTTGTGAAGGATTGATTGAAATAAGCAATATTACCTATTGTATCAACAATTAGTATGGCTTCCCTAAGGTCATCTGTCATTCTGGGGAAAGCTACAGGTATTAAAGATAAAAGCGTATATTTTAAAGCATAAAAATTCATCAATAAAACAGGAGGTAAAAAGAATACCGGTGCAATATCAAGTCTAAGAAAATTCCTGTTTAAACCCAACTGGAAGTTTGTGCATGTTATTACATAACAAATAAAAAGCAATAAGACAATAATTATTATCTGCTTCTTATAACAACTGAATTTTTTAAGCATAAACATTGTCACCAACAATAAGACGAGTAATAAAAAGAAGTACAGAATTAGCATCAAAATCTGGAAGAGGGCTCCAGTCTTTATACTTACATTATTGTAAAGCGCAACTTTTTGCCCTGGGTTTGTAATAAATACAATTGATGCTGAAACAAATACTAAAAACAGTGGAATTATAAATGAAAGTAACAGACTTTTAGAAATTCCTAAAGTTTTAGACGAATAGCTAAGTATGTATAATGCAAATAGAGGAGTTATCAAAAATATAGCTACATATTTGTAGAGCACGAACAAATAAATCAAATTATTGCCTCTGCCATGCACGAACCATTCCACTTTTATTGAAGCAGCAGAGAGGATCAATTCTCCCAATAACCATATAGTGGCTACTCCGAAATAGATATTATACCATTTAAAAACATTCTTGGCTTTTTCTTTTTGGAATACATTCCTTCTTACTTTCAGAAGATTTATAAATATCATACCTATAGAAAATATTATTGAAACCAATGTAAAGACAACTTGAACGGCTTGCATTATTCCCCCCCCTATATAGCAGGTCACTTCATTGAAAAATATTATTCTTTACCGCAAAAACTGCGAGTTGCAGCCTGTCCTTTAAATGAAACTTTCCAAGAATATCCGAAAGTATGTTCCTAACGTATCCCTCCGACAAAAACAATTCCCTTCCCATATCCTTATAGCTCTTTCCCTCAACAACCATTCTGATTATGCTAATTTCCTTTTTCGACAATTCAAAGCTGAATTTTTGATTATCGTCTTCAACACTTGGTGTTATCTCCATAATGCTGAAGATAGAATCCAAAATTCTCCTGTTTACAACCCCAAGCCCACAAACTACTGTTTTTATTGATTGTTGTAACTGGTTGGGGATAATATCTTTTGTTATGTATCCATCAACTCCAACTTCTATTGCATTATATATGCTTTGTTCATCTTCAAAGGTTGTAAGAATTATGACTTTTGTTGATGGAATCTCCGCCCTTATATGTTTTGTACTTTCAATTCCGTCACACTTAGGCATCTTGATATCCATCAATGCAATATCCGGCTTATGCTTCCTGCATAGGTCTATAGCTTCCAGGCCATTGGATGCCAGACCTACAACCTCCATATCTGGATCACTTTCAATCATGTACTTGAGACTTTCTCTCAGAATATCCATATCCTCAGCAATTATAACTTTTATCATATTACCCCCATACTTTCCCTTTATGTATACTTTTTTACTCCCTGATATATAGAAAATGTCTTTGAATGTTTTAATAAAGTCTAATATTCTGTTTGAGTACTCATCAATTATTACTACCGCCTACAGGTAATACAACCGCGATCATAATCAAATAGTCTTTTAAAACAAACTTTTTATTCTTGCTATATGAATCATATAGTAGAAAGAAAACTCCCAACGCGGCACAAATCATCGAATACGAATAATTAATCCAGTAAACAAGTCCCCAATCATTATGAGTAGGATCTCTCAACACTTTTTTGGCAATTACTAAATAAGTATACTTTTCTGTTAAAAGCGGTAAATATAAAACAACGGAAGGAAGCATAATTAATAAACCGTACTTTATACGTTTAATTTTGTTTGTATGTAATAAGCTGAATAAAAACCAGCAAGGGCCAATAAAATATATCGGGAACAGCGTTATTTTAACATTTCTAATTAATTCCGAGTAATTTGAAGACATATTCTCATTCATACCAGAAATCAGCCATAGGACTCCTAAAGTATGACATACCATTAATGTATATAAAGACATGGTTTTATTTATTGATTTAACGTATATTACAATTGAAACTATTACTATATATATGATAACAATAGTATATAAAATAATTCCTAATTTAAAACCAAAGTCCATAAGAGTATCCCTCAAAATCCAAGATGTTAACTTCGGTTAATATTTTATCATAAAATTATCAACTATAGTAAATAATTAGATATTTTTTCAATAAATATGGTAAAAATATTACATTTGGTAATACAATATTTGTAATCTTTTATAGCTAACCCATATGGAAATGTTAATTCCTTATCAAATATAGGAATGGCGTAGTAACTTCTTTTTTATGTGAAAACCTTCGTGTCTCAATGAGTTTAGTTTTAATATAAGTTAATTTTATTAAATCAAACTGTAAACTTAAGAAGATATAATACTCTTGAGTTAATCTTCCAGCTGGAACTGAAGTGAAACGAAAAAGCATTTAAAAATTATTAAGGGAGAGTGGTATTTTTATGAAAGTACTAAATAAAAAAAATATTAATTGTATTATTATGATTATGGTAATCCTAATATCAAGTCTTTCAAGCTATGCAGTAGTAGGAACACCAAGTAATATTAATTACAGTATATCGACTTCTGGAACATTTCTTTACTGTAACAACCCAGAATCAGTAAAAAAAGATAATTTAGCGGATGATAAATATGGAAAACATTCAGTACTTCAGGAAACTGTCAAGGCAGGAACTGTTAGATTTTTTGCTGAACATAATAACTTCAAATCTGGAACACCTTATTGTTTGTGTCTAGGAGTAAAAAATAGGTTCTTCACCAGTAACTTTGAAAATATTGAAAAGAGCTTCTACTAACAGCTCAAAAGGAGAAAATAATGAAAAAAATAATGGATATCAAGCATTCAAAGATTTCTATACTATGAATAATCTGAATTTAGAGTTCACGTTGCAACCAAAAGGTGATAAAAATAAAAAAGATACTCAAGATATTATGTATTCAGCAGCATGTCCTACTGGTTATTTTATGACCGCTATTGCAGAATTTACCGTAAGTGGTCAGGTTCAAGTAATAGAATTTTATATGCTAATTCAATAATTTCTAAAGCAACTTATGAAGGTTATGTATATGAGGATGGCTATCCCAATATGTTATCTTATA
>JAUZPS010000093.1 GCA_030705945.1 Bacillota bacterium | reverse complement strand
TTTAGCGTCTGGCAACATTGGGGATAAAGTGTTTTAGTTATTTATTGATTTTAATTATTTTAATCAATTAAAAAACTTCAGGTTAATTTTAAGTAAATTTTTTCTTTTTTCTAATTTATTGAAATCTTAATACATTACTTAAAAAATATTGCAATATTGAAATAGTATGATAATATTATTATGAAATTAGTATATTATTATTTTTCTTTAATTTTTTAATTTTTTTGTATGTTATGAAATTTTATTATAATTTTTACTGAAAGGAAGATGCATTTTGTTAGGTTTTGGACAAGATATAGGCATAGATCTAGGGACGGCTACCGTTCTGGTTTACATAAAAGGCAAGAGCATTGTACTTAGAGAACCTTCTGTTGTTGCAATAGATAAAAACACAAATAAACTTCTCGCTGTTGGCGAAGAGGCAAGAAAAATGCTTGGAAGAACTCCCGGCAATATTGTAGCGATAAGACCTTTAAGAGAAGGTGTTATTTCTGATTATGATATAACAGAAAGAATGTTGAAATACTTTATAAATAAAGTATGCGGAGGTAAAGTTTTTAAATTATTCAAACCCAGAATAATGGTTTGCGTGCCAAGCGGAGTTACTGAAGTTGAAAAAAGAGCTGTTGTTGACGCAGCAATGCAGGCCGGCGCAAGAAAGACCTACCTTATTGAAGAACCTATAGCAGCAGCAATTGGAGCAGGCATAGACATAGCCAAAGCATGCGGAAGCATGGTGGTAGATATAGGCGGAGGAACAACAGATATCGCTGTAATCTCATTAGGTGGAACCGTTGTAAGTTCCTCCATTAAAATAGCAGGAGACAAATTTGACGAAGCAATTGTAAGACATATGCGTAAAAAACACAACATCATGATAGGAGAACGTACCGCTGAAGAACTGAAAATCAACATCGGAACCGTTTATCCCCGTGTTCAGGAAGTGACAATGGATATACGCGGCCGAAACCTCATATCGGGATTACCCAAAACCATAACAATTACATCCACAGAAATAATGGAGGCCCTAGAAGAACCAATTTCAAGTGTAGTTGAAGCAGTTCACTCTGTATTGGAAAGAACTCCGCCCGAACTTGCAGCGGACATAAGTGACAGAGGAATTGTCATGACCGGAGGCGGAAGCTTGATTTATGGTCTGGACAAGCTGCTACAGGAGAAAACGGGAATAAATGTTCTTATCGCGGATGACGCCATCTCCTGTGTCGCATTAGGAACCGGCAAAGCTTTGGACAATTTTGAAGCAATTGAACAAAGCGCAAATGCGGAAAATAAGTCCTTTAGAAGATAAGACAAATTGCAATCTCCTTATTTTTTGCGCATGATTAATGATAATTATATATAATTGTTTGAAAATTAAAAAATAATTGTTGCATAAATATTGTTTATATGTTAAAATATTTTTTGTCTCTTTGAGTACGTGAAATAACAAAAAATTTGAAATTTAAATTTTATATAAAGCGATATGCGAAAGAAGGTGAATAAAATGAGGGACGGAATTCATCCAAAATACGAACAAACATTAGTAAAGTGCGCGTGTGGAGAATCTTTTACAACAGGTTCAACAAAGACTAATCTTCACGTTGAAATTTGTTCAAAATGCCATCCTTTCTTTACTGGAAAACAAAAACTTATTGACACTGGCGGACGTGTTGAAAAGTTCAAGAAAAAATTCGGTATTGTTGACAAAGAATAATTTTTATTTGAAAAAACATTATAAACATGTTAAACTAAGGCTGATGGGTTATAAATCAGCCTTTAATTTTTTTATTTGGGAAATTCTTGGAGGTCAATATGAAGAAGACAAGCATCGGAGGCGAAGCCCTCATCGAAGGCATAATGATGAGAGGACCTCATGATATTGCAATAGCAATAAGAAAGTCAAGCGGTGAAATAATTTTAGATAAAAAGCCACTCAATACCCTAGCTAAAAGACATAGTTTCTTTAAGCTTCCAATTGTACGCGGAGCTGTTGGTATGTTTGAATCTATGGTAATCGGAATGAGGGCTCTATTGTTTTCTGCAGAGTTTGTTGAGGTTGAAGAAGAAAACGAAAAAGAATCAAAGCCTTCAAAGGTAGATAGCTTTTTCCAGAAGATATTTGGCGACAAATTCCTTGACGCGGTGATTTATTTTTCAGTTTTTGTGTCAATGATATTCGTTATTGGCTTGTTTATGTTGTTGCCAAGTTTTCTCGCCGGATTATTAAAATTTGACAAAAATACATTGTTAGGTCTGGTAAGCCTGCACCTGTTTGAAGGTATTATAAGAATTAGCCTGTTTGTTGGCTATATTGCAATGATATCAAATATGAAAGATATAAAAAGAGTCTTTGAATATCATGGAGCTGAGCATAAGACAATTCACTGTTATGAAAATGAGGAAGAACTTACTGTTGAAAATGTAAAAAGATATACAACCAAGCACCCTCGATGTGGTACAGCTTTCATGTTTGTTGTAATGGTAGTAAGTATTATCGTATTCTCATTTACAGGATGGGGATCGCTGCTTTGGAGAGTATTATCAAGAATAGTACTTATACCTTTGGTCGCCGGTTTATCTTACGAGGTAATCAAGTTTGCAGGCCGCAGTGACTCTAAATTAATGGCTGTAGTAAGCATGCCAGGACTTGCGCTTCAGAGTTTTACTACAAAAGAGCCAGATGACAAACAAATTGAAGTAGCTATAGAAGCTCTAAAAAATGTTTTGGTAGAGGATGAAAATGCCGACAAGTGGTAAGGTTTGGACAATCAAAGATATATTAAATGAGGGTATTTCCCGATTAAAGGAAGCCAATATAGAAACCCCGGTATTAGAAGCCGGGGTTCTGCTTTGCAATCTTCTAAATATCGACAGAGCCTTTTTATATTCCAAAGGCGAACAAGTTTTGAGCGATAAAAACGCCAAAGAGTATCTCAATAACCTCAATAAGAGAATCAACGGGCTTCCTCTGCAATACATAACAGGACATCAGGAATTCATGTCACTGGACTTTCAAGTTACACCCAAGACGCTTATCCCGCGACAGGATACGGAAATACTCGTGGAAACTGTTATAAATTATGCAAAGAACAAACATGACAGTAAGCTAAGAATCCTTGATATTGGAACGGGCTCAGGTTGTATCGCCGTAAGCATGGCATACTTTATTGATGACTGTTGCGTAACTGCCCTTGACATATCGCCGGGGGCTCTTAAAATAGCGGAATTAAACGCCAATAATAACGGAGTTGGAAATAAAATAATTTTTAAGCAAGTTGATATTATGAACGACAATTCTTTTAAAATTTTTATCGATGAACCCTTTGATATCATCGTATCTAACCCTCCTTATATTCCTGCAGGAGAGATTCCTTACCTTCAGAAGGAGGTACGGGAATTTGAACCACTGGAAGCTTTAGATGGAGGAGCCGACGGACTTGATTTTTACAGGGAAATCATATCCAAAAGCAACGATTTATTGCCGCATGGAGCCTTAGCCTTCGAGGTTGGATATGATCAGGCTAAAGACGTCTACAATCTTATGAAGAGCAAATTTTCCGAAGTTTCTATCCAAAAGGATTTATCAGGAATAGACAGAGTTGTTATGGGTTTTAGGGAGTTTCAAAAAATTCCTTGTTCAAGTTTTGTATGATGAAAACCCACTATATCAAGTTTTTGAAACTCCCAGTTGACCAGTTTGATACTACCTTAAATGATTTCTATTCCCTCCAGAATTTAATTGACCCCGAGTCCTGAAGATTCTTTAGGATTATTATGGACACAGGCCCTACAAACATTCCCATCACTCCGAAAAAGTTCAGACCGATATACATTGCAATAAGAGTAACCAAAGGGTGCAAACCAATCTGATCGCCAATTATCTTTGGCTCAAGAATCTGCCTTATAGCTACCCCAAGAATGTATATAATCGTAAGTCCCAGAGTCATTTTATAGTCGCCTATAATCATATTCCAGCCGATCCATGGGATCATAATAACGCTTGTGCCTAAAATTGGCACAGCATCTGAAGCTCCAACTAGAAAGCCCATCAACAAGGCATATTTAACTCCTAGTATGGTAAGCCCGATGCTGACTTCTGAAAAAGTTATGAACATTAATACAAGAAGAGCTTTTACATATCCAAAAAGGGCTGTAAAGGTGCCTGATTTAATATCAATATAGTTGACCTTCCAGGCTTCCGGAAACTGCCTGTTGAAAAAATCATTTATTTTTTTCCTGTCACTGCTTATAAAGTATGCAGATAATATGGACACTATAAGGAATACAGTCACTTTAGGTATAGATGAAATTGTATTTATCAGGTAAGTAACCAACGAGGTAATAAACTCCTGCGCTTTTGGAGCAAGGTTGTTTATATTTTCATTTATTGCGCTTGAAATTCCTACAGGAAGTTTATTGTAATATGTCTGTACCTTGTTAAAATACTCGTTGATCTGGTTGGAGGTGCTGTTAACATAGTCTGTTACATTACCCTTCAGGATAAGTAGTTCATTGTACATTTTAATAAGTCCAATAGTAATAAGCGCGCCAAAAACTATTATTGTAAGCAGTAAAGAAATTAACGCAGAAACCTTCCTTGGCAGCTTTAACCTTTTTTGCAGAAACTTTATTACCGGCTCATTTACAAATGCCAGAATAATTCCGATAACAAATGGCGCAAAAAATGGAATAAGATATGTAACAGATATATAAACTATTATGAGAAACAATAATATGAATAAAACCTTTAACGCGATTTTATAATACTTTTGCATGAACTTTTGCATAGATTGTTACCCTTCAAGGATTTAATAAATAACAAGTTAATGTCAGTCTTACATTTGCCGGTTAAAACCATTGGTTTTTAAGATAGACAAATGAAAAGCTTGATCAATTTAATATAATTATTATAATACAGTAAAATACAAAACGCACTAACATTTTTTGATATATAATACAGTAAAAATATTTATCCCCACAATCCTATGTTAAAGGACGTATTCCTATATACAACATTGACTTGCTAATTCCGCGCAAATATAATTATTGATATGAAGCCACATTGAATATCTATATAAGTTGCGAATCAAGGTATATATTTTGCAATATAAAAAATGGATGTGAAATGTTTATTGCAAAATATATATATACATATCAAATACTTTATAAATAAGATTGGATGAGTGGCTGATGATATTTATTGACTTGTTGAATATTACCGGTACAGCAGCATTTGCAATTTCAGGAGTCCTCCTTGGAATAAAAAACAAACTTGATATTTTCGGTTTATTCGTATTGGCGTTTTTTACCGCATGCGGAGGAGGACTTATCAGAGATGTTATATTAAAAAAAGATATGCCTGTGTTATTTACAGATTCAAAATATGTTATAACTATATTAATTTCAACAATCTTGACCTGCTTATTATATAGGTTCATAAGCAAGATAACGATTTTAATACAGATTTTTGACGCTTTAGGCTTAGGAACATTCACAGTATTGACTGCTTACCAGTGCATATTAATGAGAGTTCCGCTCACCGGAATTATATTTCTTTCTGTCTTGACAGGGGTAGGTGGAGGTATTATACGCGATATTCTGGTAAATGAAGTCCCTCTTATTTTCAGAGGAGAAATATATGCTTTAGCTTCAATAATTGGAGCTTTTTCATTTTACTTTTTGTATAATAAGTTAGATAATATAATAAGCTTATATTTTTGCATTTTAATAGTCTTTATAGTACGAAGTATTTCAATGTATTTTAATATTAACTTACCTGTTGTAAAACCAGGCAACAAAAAATACATGAGATCAGAAGACAATAAATGGATTATTTAAGTCAGCTCAAAACATATAACGAACCAGATGTAAAGCTTAATATCTCTTGGCGTTGAGAAGCCATTTTTCGGCTGTTCAGCGCAACTAAATTAAAACTAATTTTGCATTTGGTTATAAAGAACATGATATGATTATGGAGGTTTACAATGGAGATTAAAGTATTAAAAAACATTATGCATGCAAATCAACAAATAGCTGAAGATAACAAAAAGATGTTTGTAGATAAGAAGATCACTGTCATAAACATTATGGCTTCGCCTGGAGCTGGAAAAACAAGCGTCATTTTAAAGGTTATTGAGGCGCTCAAAAACAAAATTCACATGGGTGTTATAGAAGGTGATATCGCGTCGAGTATAGACGCCGAAAAGATCGAAAGCATCGGCGTTCCGGTTATACAGATAAACACCGGCGGCGGATGCCACTTAGACGCAAACATGATAAAAACGGTTATGCCTGATTTAAAAATGCAGGATAACTCAATTGTTTTCGTCGAGAATGTAGGAAATCTCGTATGCCCATCTACTTTCGATCTAGGTGAAACAATAAAAATGGTCATTGCCAGCGTGCCTGAAGGTCATGATAAACCCTTCAAATACACATCAATGTTTGCGGCGGCTGATGTAATAATTCTTAATAAAACTGATCTGGCGCCATATATTGATTTTGATAAGGACATGTTTTATAAAGGAGTACATGCTTTAAGGGATAACGCAAATGTCTTCGAAATATCCTGCCGGACAGGCAATGGAATCGATAAGCTAGTTGATTGGATCATCTCTAAGCATAATAACGCAGATTAATTCTGCTGCTATATAAGTTGCGAAAAAGATTTTACATTAAAAATGCAATTATTACGTCTGCATTTTACTATCAAAGCTGAAATTTTCGCAACTTATGAATCAAAGTATATATTTTGCAGCCGTATCCATCAATTTCTATTTTTCCGTCCCCATTAATCTTAATATTTAATGACGCTGAAAACTTTTGCATATTTTCAGTATACGTCCGATAGTCTCTGCTTAAAATTTTCAAATTGTTTGTAAATTTCTCATGGTAACCAATAGAGCTCAGGCTGCCATTGAAGCTCTTTGATATGTTTGAGACTTTCAGAAGCTGCGATTGATTCTCAGAATTCTGATTTATTTTACGAATATTGCTTAACATCTGTTCCCGTTCGGCTACAATACCTTCGTCTGTGATAGTAAGCCACTTTTTCACCTGATCACTGGTATGTTTCTCATATATTTCAACAACTTCATCAGTAATGTTTTTATATATATCATTCATTTCTTGCGGATAATCAACAGTCTCTACTTCATCTAGAAACTTTACTATGTCATACCATGCCTCTTCCTTCTTAGGTGTATCGACGGGATCATTTAAAAAGGGACTGTAATATATAGTCATCATCCTTCCGAAATTGCCTGGAAAAATTCTCTGCAGCTGCTTTTTCATAAAGCCCTCTCTTCCCCTTTCATCAAGTTCGAGAGCTTTATTCAGATCAGACAATTGTTTTGTCAATTTTGAAAGCTCAATTTCACCGGAATCAAGACTTTTTATACAAGCGCGTAAAACATTCTTGCTCTTTTCTAACCTATTGACTTCATCATCAAGCTTTGTCAAATGCTGCTCCAACTTTTCTTTTAATAATCCCGGGTCAGATATAATAGCTCTAATATCTTTTATGGGTACATCAAATTGCCTCAATATTGATATTTGCGCCAAAATATCGGCGTCACTTTGGGAATACTCCCTATAATTATTTTCAGGATTAACAGCAGGATTTATTAATCCTTCCTCTTCATAATAGTTTATAGCCTTTCGGGTAAGATTTGTAATGTTCATTATTTCACTTATTTTCATTAAAAGCACCTCCTGCTAGTATTATAATTTAGTACCTAAGGTAACAGTCAATAATTTGTAATAAGATTATTCAAGATTGCTAAACATTGAAAAAGAAATTAAATTGTCATATAATGATAGAATAAGTCAAAAAAGAGAGGAAAATATTATGTTAAAACAAATCAAAGGATTTACTATTGGATTTATAACCTGCGCGCTTATTGGTGTAACATCGTTTGCTTTCGCTCAATCAGCTGATATTAACATTAGCTCTATATTATCCGGCACTATTAAGATGAAGCTCAACGGAACGGATTTTACACCAAAGGAAAGTGATGGTTCATTTGTAAAGCCTATTATCTATAATGGTAGAACCTATCTACCGGTAAGATGCTTAGGGGAAGCGCTCAATATACCTATAGAATGGGAAGATGCAACTAAAACAGTACATATAGGCGGTATATCAGAATCAGTCCCCATAACCAACGAGGATATGTACAAATGTTTATTGAACACAATATTTACAAAAGATGCAGAATTATTGTCAGCCTCTGGGAAAACATATAAATGGGGTATAGTAAACGAAAAGCCAAATTTAACATCGATGTTTTCATGTAACTTTTACCCGAATAGCAAATACAAGTACTTTAAAGCATCCATATTTGTAGATGATAAAACAGAAAAAGCGCAAACAATAGAATTTAAAAAAGATAGTAGTAGTGGGGAAATCATTAAGTCTATTACAGTTAATCCAGGTGAAACATATGAACTTAATATGGATATTACAGGAGTTAACGAAATGTGGGTTGACACTAAGATGTCATCAGGTTTAAATAATTTTTCAAAACTTATTATTGGTGAACCTCTATTTTCAAATAAGTGATTTTATATTGTACAAGGATTGCAAAATTAACCCTATTAAATTGCCATTAACTGTGAGCAGCTATGAATAATAATGCTCACAGTTTTTTGCATCTGTATGGAGTAATTGTAAGAAGCCACTTTCCTATACCAGCCATTCTATCTAGAGCCTTCTCAAATAAATCCATAACTTTTTGATACTTTGAAAATCATTTGCATTCCGATATTTTTCAAGACGGTAAATCATGAAATCAGCAATCACTTTTGATTCTGTAATAGATAGATCCACAGTTCCATCTTTAACATTCATGATGCCAAATGGAACCACAAACTTATCACAAAAGTCATGATCCGCAGATACTAATTTATTCACTTTAACAGATGAAGATGGACATTATGATCTAAAGATACCCGTTACCCAGTCTGTCTACTCAATCAAGGTTAGTAAGCCTGGTTATCTAGAAAGAGAAATAACTCCATATATAATAAACCAGAGTACAAAAGAATTTGAAAAAGCATCAATATCCGAGGACACAGTCATTGATATAGATCACCTTTGGGCTGGTGATATTGGAGTCGATGGAAAACAGGACAATACAATAAATATGTTGAATGTTATTGAGTTATTAAAAAGTTTTAATTCAAAAGTAGGTGATCCAGTATATAACCCTGATGCAGATTTAAATAGTGATAATATAATTAATATGAACGACGTAATATTAATTGCAATGCATTTTAATAAGTCAAGTTGTGATTACGTAAATATCAAGGACATTGCAGAAGCTATTGAAAATGCAACAAACGCTCTGCTATTTCTGAAGGCTTGTTATGAAATTAATTGTTGTTAGAATTTAATACATGATTAATCATTTTTTTTACATTATCGTTCTCATTTATAAATTCCATATGAATCTGTGGATTACTATTTTTAAATACTCTGAATAATTCATCTGCAAATGCCTGTCCAATAACCTCTATGCCCTTAAAATCTAAAACTACTTCTTGGAATTTATCAAATCTATTTATCAATCTCTTAGCCTGAGAACGTGAAATTAATTCCATTCCTTCATACTTTATAAGATTTACCGGTATTATTGTCTTATTAAATCCTTGGGTCTCTTTATCGGTATATTCATCAAAAATTTGACTTATGTTCTTGTTACTATTAATATCAATTATCATAATTACCGCCGTCCCCTTCTTACTAAATGTGCCTTCAAACAACCAATCGTGCGAGTTTTGAGACGCAAATGTAAGGTCGCCTGAAAAAATTACAAACTTGTCAAAAGCTCTTGAGGTAAAGAATATGCCTTCTCCTGAGTGATTAGTAGGGTCAGATGTAAGTTTACCTTTAGCTAACTCTAAAATAGCATGTCTTGGATCGGTTAAATTCAACAGGTCTTGTATTTTTTTAAATATCCCTATCCCGTTATCTCTAATAATGAACTGAAGTGTTCTAGGAGAGTATTCCATTAGAACATAAATCTCAGTTGATTCAGCATGATCTATAGCATTATTAAGTATTTCCGTAAAACCATATGAACAAATATCATACACATTCTTTTTTATACTTGGTAAAATAGGCTTTATTTTTTCTACCCATACCAAATCTTCTTGTAAGTTTCCAGGCTTAAGTTTAAAGCTGAAACTTTTATCTTTTAAACTATATACTCTTCCTTTTTTTGTTTCACTAAATTCTATCTTATTAGCTTCAACTAATTTGTTAATGTATTTGTATACAGTTTGTTTAGAAATAGAATATTTGCTTGATATAATATTTACTAGATTACTAGGAAACATTAATGTAACATCTAATATATCATCTAAAATTGCTTCCCTCTCTCTTTTTGACAAGCTCATTTTTGTATCCCCCAATATTATTAACCTTATAATAATATATTATACTATGATCAGAAGTGTGTAAATATATTTCTATAAAAAACAAAAAAACGTAAACTTATTTCAAAATAACATTCAATATAATTATCGTCTTTCTTTTAAGATAGTTAATAGTATTGTAAATATATAAAACTATATCATTTGTAAATCAACTATATATTATCACTATGCAAGCCTTTAAAACAATTACTTTCCGTCATACAATAATCAAAAAAATCCTGGTGGTGACGATACGAAATACTTAGTCACTGCAACAATGAAGGCAAAAAACTTCTTTAGTACCCATTTAGTCCCCATAATATTTTTATGTTAACTATTCCCAAGATACAACAAAGCCGCTAATCATTTAGATTAGCGGCTTTGTTTGGTGCGCCCAAGAGGATTCGAACCTCCGGCCTGCGGTTTAGGAAACCGTCGCTCTATCCTGCTGAGCTATGGGCGCATACTGGAATTCTTATATAAACTTCATATAATGACTACTAACTGCAACTTATATATTATACAAAATTGGAATTAAATTTTCAAGTGGAATTTTCAAATTAATATTGTAATTTTATTCCATCAGCTGCCAGAATTCCTCTAATCCTCACTTCTTTTTCTCTTTGCTCCAATAAAAGCTTTAAGAAATAAGCCTGCCCCTGCAAATGTCATTCCAAACATTAAAATACCATAATAAAGCGTTATAGGTTTAAAATGCATCCTTAACCCCATAAGTAATTCCAAGAGAATTGACACTATTCCAAATATCGCAAGGAACCAGCCAATTTTCGATTTCTCATTAAAAAATAAAACTCCGATTCCTAATAATAGCGGTAAAATAATAATTCCTGTTGGAGGTGTATAGCCAAGTATATTCATTAAAGTAAAGTTTGTTGATATTATTGTATTTTGAAAAATCAAGAACAATCCGCCTGCCATAAGTCCCATACCTACCAGAAAATATATAAAGCTTTTGCCGGCATTCCTTAAGTCTTCTTGATCGTCCCTCAACTGCCTTAATAAATTACGTTTGCTATTCTCACTATTTCTCAAGCCTTTACCCCTCCGAAAATTCTATTTTTATAATTGTAAATAATTATTGAATTGCCTCAGAATCTGATTATCAAATGTTTTATAAGCAGCAGCCACTTCTTTGATTAAACAAAATTAATAATTATTTGATAGTTATAATTATATCATACAATTTGACAGATATCCTGTATTTTTTACAATACCGCCTCAATAAATAATAATGGGGATTATTGTAATCATACAAATATCCCCATTATTATCTTAGTAATACTATTTTAATCTGCTTTTTAATTTTCATTTCTAAAGATCAAACATCCTTTGTTAAATAATTTTCCTTGGAGTCTCCAA
>JAUZPS010000092.1 GCA_030705945.1 Bacillota bacterium | reverse complement strand
TATAACTACTATTGTAAAAAGTATTAGAGTTCTAATAAATACTACTAACACAAAATCATCCTTTCAATCTTGTATTTATAGACAACCAAATGTAAAATTAGTTTTATACTATATATTTTGACTGCTAAATGTAAGGTTAATAATGATTTTAATACTAGTTGCTCTTAACAGCTGAAAAATGGCTTTTCAGAGCGAACTTATTTAAAACTATACAGTTTGGTATATATTTTTTACTGACATTAATAATAAATATATAAAAATATATAATATAAATAATTTTCCCGATATTATTTTTCTTATGTATTTGAAATTTGCCTATCTATTTCGTAATAAACGAGCTTATCCCATTATATCAAGTTTTCTGAAACGCCCTAACCAGAAACGCCCTAGCCAAATGTAAAATTAGTTTTATTTGTTGCGCCAAACAGCTGAAAAAGGCCTTTCAAAGCGAACATATATAAAACTTTATATTCGGTTGCTTATAATGAATATATTTATAGAAATTGTAAAACCTAAATATCGATATTGAATCGATCAGTTATTTTTAGTATTAAAATCAACTGATTTTTCAAATATGGACTGTATAATAAGCGGTTCAATACCGGATAAACCAAGTAATGAGCTGGTTATTACAAAAAAAATTAATTAAAGGAGGCGTAATATGTCATTAACTTCAAAAGAACTTATGCTAATTCAAGACAACATCAAGATGACTCAAAACAGCATTAAATTTATGGAGAGCTGCGCAGATATTTGTACTGATTCTCAGATTAAGAATTTATGCCAGCAGATGGTGAGAGATCATCAGAGTGATTTACAAACTTTAATAAAACATATTAACTCAGCAAATTTACAATAAGGAGGATAAAAAATGAGAAGCATTACTGATCAGGAAGTTGTGACTATCTTATTGGATGAACACAAACTCGCGGCATCTTCGTTAACAAACTTAGTTCTTGAAAGTTCAAATCAGTTTTTAAGAAACGACATTACAAATATTCTTACAAGTACATTTAGCCACCAAAAGCAAATATTTGATATAATGGCTCAAAAAGGCTGGTATCAGACTCAGAACGCAAGCCAACAAGAACTAAGTAAAGCTCAGCAGGAAGTTAGCAAGTTAAATGCTTAATTAAAACATAATAGTCTTTATAAAAAGCAGATGACAAAAGTTATCTGCTTTTTATAATTTTATATAGACAATGGAAAGACCTTATTCGGCTGTTTAGCTCAACAAATAAAACTATATGTTTCGTAATAAAAATAAACACATTAGGTATTATCAAAAAAATAACTGGTCAACTGGGCGTTTCAAAAACCTGATATGATGGGTTTTCGTCGTATAAACTTGAACAAGGAATTTTTTGAAACGCCCTTAGGTATTACAGATATCAAAGCTCACAAAAAGACGGCCTCAAATTAAATTTGAGACCGCCATTTTATACTTTATACTTATCTTGAAGTATCGTTTAATTTTTCAGTTGGGTAGCTGTTACCAGTGTATGACTGGAAAACCTTCTTAACTATGTTTCCACCAACCTTACCTGCTTCTCTTGCAGTTAAATCACCATTATAACCCTGCTTTAAATTAACACCAATTTCTTTTGCTATTTCATATTTCATATTATCGAATTGTGTTTTGCTGTTGTTATTGTTATTTGACATCAATATCACCTCCTTGCTTAATATTATTTTGGCTAGAATTAAATAGATT
Source organism: Bacillota bacterium (assembly GCA_030705945.1). Classification (GTDB taxonomy): domain Bacteria; phylum Bacillota; class Clostridia; order Acetivibrionales; family DSM-2933; genus Pseudobacteroides. The sequence continues at coordinate 10,204 of JAUZPS010000092.1, read as the reverse complement.
ATAAGTAGTAAGTTTTGGATAGATTTTATTTAAAATAAATATAGATAAGTTGCGAAAAAGATTTTACATTAAAAATACAGTTAATACGTCTGCATTTTACTATATAAAAAGCACTATTAATCTTACATTTGACGGAGCAAAATAACGAACGCTTTAACGTTATTTTGTGATAGGCAAATGTAAAAGATTAATTGCTTTTTATATATCAAAGCTGATTGAAGGTTTATCTGCATTAATTAATCAAAACTATTATATTAGTATGGTTTAATTCATATATTTTCATATAAATAATTATTGTCGAGGTGAATAAATTGGTTTGTACAAAGAGCAAAGCTGCTATACTGCTAATTTGTTTGGTGGTCATTAATATATGTTTAACAGGATTTGCTGATGATTTATATGAAGGACAGCCATATATACACGCTTTTGCAGCAACAAGCAAAACAGTTAGCGCCAGCATTCCTGTAATAAATGCTCAAGCAGCGATTGTAGTTGATGCAAAAAGCGGCAGGGTATTGTATTCAAAAAACGCTGACCAAAGAAAGGCTATTGCAAGCACAACAAAGATAATGACAGCAATTATTGCTCTCGAAAAAGGAAAACTTGATGATGTGGTTACAGTTAGTAAAAGGGCTGCAAGTATTAAAGGATCAACTATCAAACTTAGAGAGGGTGAAAAGCTGACCCTCAAAGAATTGTTATATGGTTTGATGCTAAATTCAGGCAATGATGCGGCAATTGCAATAGCTGAGCATATTGGCGGGGATGTGGACAGCTTTGTGGAAATGATGAACAAAAAGGCTCAAGATATGGGACTTGTTAATACGAACTTCAAAACTCCCCATGGACTTGATTCTGAGGATCACTATTCTACAGCAAATGAGCTTTCACAAATGGCAAGATACGCGCTTAATATACCTGAGTTTGCTAAAATATGCAGTACTGTATCTACTTCAATTCCAGGAAGAAGTTTGTATAACACAAATGAAATGCTTGGGTTTTACCCTGGAGCAGATGGAATTAAAACAGGTTATACCGGTCAAGCCGGAAGATGTCTTGTATGCTCTGTTACGAGAAATGACTGGAAATTGATATCTGTTGTGTTAGGCTGTCCTACCAGAAATATAAGAGCTGATAGCAGCAGAAAAATACTGGATTATGCTTACACGAATTATAAGCAGCATACTCTGTTAAAGCTTGATGAGAATTTGAAAGGGATACCAGTTATTAAAGGGAAAAGCAAACTTGTTTCTATATGTCCTGTGGATGAAATAAAGTATCCGTTAAAAGATGATGAGGTAAAAGCATTAACAACGGAAATTATGCTGCCCAAGACCATAGATGCTCCAATTGGCAAGGAAATAGAGGTAGGAAGCATTAAGTTTATTTTGAATGGAAATGTACTTGCGCAATCGCAAATAAAAACTAAAAATGAGGTGCTTCACAAAGGGGTTCTTGACTATATAAGGGAGATATTTCAAAGCTGGTTTGTATTTATGAAGCCGCAATAGCGCCTCCTAGAGATAAACAAATCTCATGTTTCATATAAGTTTGCTTTGATGGGTCTCACTAGGCTAATAAAGATAACTATGTAAGGTAGTATCAATAAAGTAACTGGTCAACTGGTCGTTTCAAAAATTTGATATAAAGGTTTTTCGTCATATAAACTTGAACAAGGAATTTTTTGAAACGCCCTAAAAGAAATGTTATATTTTTTCTATTGATTTTGTCATAAAGTTGGACAGAGCATAATATTAATATATTAAATATGATATGTAAAACTATGGAAAATAACAAAAGAGGATTAGTATGAAAAAAACAAATTATTCTAAATTAAAAAAGATACTTAAAAGCATAATGTTATCAGTCTTAACACTAATTATTTTATGTATTATTTCAGAAGCCATCTATTGTACATACTCTTATGCGGAGAATGCTCCAAATGAAGAAAGCGGTGTTTTGGAAGAACAGGCAAAGTCGGATGAAGCCCGCCAAATTGAGGATCAGATGAAAAATCATTCTGGCGAGGGCTTAAAAGAACTTGTACCTGAATATAATCCTGAAGGATTTATAGTTGACGCGGCAAAAGGTAAATTTGAATTTAACCTTGGAAGTCTTTTAAATAGGATTTTGAGGTACCTGTTTAAAGAGATCTACTCAAATATAAATATCTTGATTAAATTAATAGTACTTGTTGTTTTATGTTCTATTCTTAAAAATCTTCAAGCATCTTTTTTAAGTGAAAGTGTTGGAGAATTAGCGTTTTTTATTTGTTATATTGTTATTGTATCGGTATTGATTGTCAGCTTAAATTCAGTCCTTATCATGGGAAGAGATATAATAGACAATATGGTGGACTTTATGCAGGCAACCATACCGGTGCTGATAACCTTGCTTGTTTCCAGCGGAAATGTCACTTCTGGAGGAGTATTCCAGCCACTTCTAGTTATGATTGTTGAAATAGCCGCAACAATTATGAAGAATATTTTTATTCCATTAATTCTTATTTCAACCGTATTATCAATGGTAAACAATATTTCGGACAAAGTACAAGTATCCAAATTAGCTTCGTTTTTAAAGCAGACAGGCTCTGTAATTCTTGGATTTATTCTTACTGTATTCATTGCCATAATTACTATTCAGGGTACAATTGGCGCTGTTGTCGATGGTGTGTCAAGTAAAACCGCAAAATTTGCCATAGGGGCATTTATTCCTGTTGCCGGAAAATATTTGGCTGACGCCGCGGACACAGTTTTAGGATGCGCGCTTCTCATTAAAAACGCGTCAGGAATTGCTGTTATGATAGGAATCGTATCAATATGTATAATACCAATTCTTAAAATTTTTGCGCTTATTACACTATACAAAATTACCGGTGTGTTAATTGAGCCAATTGCAGAAAAAAGAATTGTTAAATGTATAAATGATATTACGGGATCTTTAACTTTTGTTTTAGGGGTTGTGGCTTGTGTAGCATTTATGTTCTTGATAGCAGTAACTGCAATAATAGCGTCAAGCAGCTTATCAACAGCGATAAGGTAATAAGGAGACCCTAAAACGTGTAAATTTTATGGGGTACTAGGGAGGAAGCAAATGATTGACTTTTTGAGAGGTTGGACTGTCAATATAGTGACATTGGTAATTTTTATAGTTTTACTTGAAATATTGGTGCCCTCAGGTAAAATGAAAAAATTTATAAACCTCGTTTCTGGTTTTCTGATCATGATTACTCTGATTACGCCTTTTTTAAAGTTCATAAATAAAGATGTTGATTTAAAAGACCTAGAATTTACTGAATCGGTTCAAATAAACCAAAAGGATATTGAACAAAAAAGCAAATTGCTTAGCAAAAACCAGTCAAATCAAGTAATTGAAGTTTATAGGCAAAAGATTATAGGTCAGTTGGAAACCTATTTAAAAAAAGAAGAAAATATTGAGGATGTAAAGGCTGATATATCCGTAGATGAAGATTCGGGCTCGGGCAAATATGGGGAAATCAGCAGGGTGTATATAAATTTGAAGATTAAGGGAGATAAGAAAGGAATTGATAAGGTTAAGAGCATCGAAAAGATACAGATAAAATCTAATGGGGAAATAAAGGTAGGTAATAATCAGAATATGAATATTAATGATGAACAGGAACAAAAAACTAAAAAAACTGAAGACAATGTAGACAGCAAATTAAAAAATCGGTTAGAAAATAAAATCAATGAACTATTGGGGGTGAGCAAAGAGAACATAATAATTACACAACAATATGAATAAGGCAGTATCAAAAAGAAGACTTGTATACTGGGCGTTTCAAAAACTTGATATAATGGTGTTTCATCATACAAAACCTGAACAAGGAATTTTTTGAAACGCCCTAAATAGGAGAGGAATATGTTAAAATTCAAAGAATTTTTTGAAAAATTATTTCAAAGCAATAACAAAAAAAAGATAATTGAAAATTCAGTTATTGTAATTATTATTGGAATTATTGCAATTATAGCCGGAGGATCTTTATTTAAAAATAATGAACCTAATAAAGAGCCTGATAAAAACCAGATCAATTCAAAACAAACCACAAGTTCTGCAAGTATAGAAACAGCTGCAAAAACGACAACGGAGGAGAAAGACGTAAATGAAATGAAGCTTGAGGAATTGCTGGAAAAGATTAAAGGGGCTGGAAAGGTTGATGTAATGATTACTTATGTTTCAGGTAAAGAGATTGTTCCAGCTTATGACACTAAAAATAATGATAATGAAACCCAGGAGAAGGACTCAGGGGGAGGGACCAGAAGCGTTATGCAAAATGACAATGAGAACAAGGTGACATTTGAGGAGCAAGGGGGCAGCAAAAAGGCAATAGTATTAAAAGAACTATTACCTCAGGTAAAAGGTGTAGTCGTTGTAGCAGATGGGTCTTCAGATCCGATCGTCAAGGAAAGAATTTTCAGAGCGGTACAGGTGCTTCTTGATGTTCCGCTGCATAAAGTTGAGGTGTTGGAAAGAAGTTCTAAATAATATATCTATAAGAGCAAGCCTGATTATTTTAAAATTATGCTTCAACATAAATTGCTTTTTAATATTAAATATTTTTATTATAAATTTGTACATATATGAATATAAATTAGAATGACAAGAATAAATTTTATTGTATATACTATTAGATTTAGTAAAAGGGGGCTTTCTAATGATGGTTTTTAAAAGAAAACAGATTGTAGTCTTATCTTTAGTTTTTATGTTGATTGTGGCAGGGTATCTCCAATATACCCACAATAAAGAGAAATTAACCACGAACAGCAGTGATAACGCAAAGCTTGGCGAAGCAGTTTACGTAGATAGCGATTATTCTGCTACTTCTGACGATAGCAAGGTAGATAAGAAACAGGGGGACAGTAAAGATAGCAAGTCAAGCAGTGATAAAGACAGCAGTAGCAATAAGGATAGCAAAGATAACACGGACAGCAACAAAAATAAAGACAACAAGGATAATAAAGATAATAAAGACAGTTCAGACAACAAATCACTTACTAATATGGATGCTTCAAAAGAAGCAAATGAATATTTTTCACAGGCGAAGCTAGAAAAAGAGGTTAGCAGAGGAAGGAGCAATGATACTTTGAAAGCGATTGCCGAGGATCCTAATTCGACAAAGGAAGCGAAAACAAAAGCTTTGGATAAAATTACTAAGATGGTAGAAAGTTCTGACAAGGAAATGAGAATAGAAAACTTGATAAAAGAAAAAGGATTTAGCGATGTACTGGCTTTTTTTGCAGATGATGACAGCGTTGATATAGTGATCAAAGCGCCAAACCTTACTTCAGCTCAAACCGCGCAAATTTACGATATAGTATCAAGACAGGCTAACCTGGATATTGATAAGATAAGAATAAAAAATAAATTTTAGCATTAAACTGCCTGATATTGATAATACTTATTTATAATGATATAATTAACTCCTAATAAGTCGTTAATACCGCTGCCAAGTAGCAGAGTTCATCCGGATTTATTGAGCCTTACTTGAGATAACCAAATGTATAATTAGTTTTATACTAAATTAAAAGCGCTGTTAATCTTGCATTTGCCTATTACAAAATAACGAACGTTTTAACGTTATTTTGTAATAGGCAAATGTGAAAGATCAATCACTTTTAATATGTTTAGCCAAATAGCCGAAAAAGGGCTTTTCAAAGCGAACTGATATAAAACTTTACAGTTGGTTATCTATAACGTTCATCTATGCAACCTGGATCATTGCGGTAAATAGAGGAAAACTATTTTTTGAAAATTGGTCTACGGTCAGAAAAATCTGAGATGCTTACTTTTTTTCAGAGAATAGTTATTTATACTCCAGGCGGGAGGGATTTTAGTGGAGGAAATTAATCATGAGCTTTTAAGTGACCTGGGAACAGTTAAAATTACCGATGAGGTAGTTGCAATAATTGCTGGAATTGCCGCAATGGAAGTACCTGGAGTCGCAGGCATGAGTGGTGGTATTGCCGGTGAAATTGTTGAGATGCTTGGAAGAAAAAACCTTTCTAAGGGTGTTAAGGTTGAGGTCGGAGAAAAAGAAGCGGCTATTGACCTTTATATTATTATTGATTATGGATGCCGGATACCCGATGTATCTTGGGATATCCAGGAGAGAGTTAAAAAATCAGTTGAGACTATGACCGGTTTAGATGTCATAGAAGTAAATATCCATATTCAAGGAGTTAATTTTGATAAAGAAAATAAGAAAGATTCCGGTGAGGAATTTAGTAAGGTGAAATAAATCTATATATTTTGAAATAAACATTTTACATCATTTTTTATATAGCAATATTTTTTTATAAATAAACTTATATTAAAAGTGATTAATAAGTGTTGATTTTGTAGCTAAAAAAATGTTTAATTTTGAAACTTTACAAAATAATAACCCCATTAGGGTTTATTTTTTTAAAAAAATAAAATATAATGAAAGATATAACAAATGAGGAGGCTTACGCAAATATGAACAGTTCTTTGAAACGGATAATATTAGGTACATATTATGTTATAATAATTATTTTTACCATGGCAGCTTTGTTTTTGACATTCATGCCGGACTCGTTTGAAAGCCTGACAGGTTACATATCTTCTTCTGTTTTTACAAATAATATATGCCGATTTATAATATTATTTGTTGGGTTGGTTGGACTTGCAATCAGCGTTATCCTGTTGTTATCCGGAACAAATGATGATGCAGATAAAAGAGCGGTTAGCAAAAAAACAGAAATAGGTGAGATAAAAGTCTCACTGAACTCTATAGAAAGTATAGCTTTAGCTGCTACAAAAAGGCTTTCAGGAATAAAAGAAGCAAAAGCAAGTGTTATTAAGGGTATGGAAGGAGTTACCGTAATTATAAAAGCAGTTGTTTTATCCGATGTAAATATACCTACACTTTCCGAGGATGTTCAGGTTAAGGTAAAGAAAACCGTGGAAGATACTTCAGGAATAAGGGTTACTGAAGTGAAAGTTGTAGTCGATAATATATTTATAGGGTATAATAAAAACAGAGTTGAATAGACCTGGAGGCAGATTCTATGGATAAAGACAAAATATACAGTTTTTATAATTCTCACAAAGGTGGAGTTAATGGAGCTCTAATAGGCCTCTTGATAGCAATAGCAATTCTTATTATCGGGTTAATCAAGTTTATTTTTATTGTAATTTGTATGGCTGTAGGTTATTATATTGGTAAAGTGATTAGCGTTGATAAAGATTATATAAAAAAACTAATTGATAAGATTTTTCCGCCAGGAACAATCAGATGACAAATGTGATGGAATGTTAGGGAATAATAATCCCAATCTAATATACAGAAGCTTGTTTGGAGGTAATATTTAATGGGACGAAGAGCAGCCCGAGAGACTGCAATGAAGCTCTTATACCAGTTGGAAATACAGAAAGACGATAGAGAGCAGCAGATACAGTATACGCTAGAGGAAGAAGAATTCACCGAGAATGACCGTGTTTACATTAATGAAGTCATCGATGGAGTTCATAAAAAGCTTGAAGATATTGATAAATTGGTAGAAATGCATGCAAAGGGTTGGAAAATCAATAGAATATCAAAAGTTGATTTATCCATTTTAAGACTAAGTATTTATGAAATGAACTTCAGGGAAGATATTCCCTTCAATGTTTCTATTAACGAAGCGGTTGAACTGGCAAAGAAATATAGCAACGAAGATGCCGGAGCCTTTGTAAATGGTATTTTGGGTAAAGTATCGCGAGCTTCCGCCATACCTGCGGAAGGTTCAAAAGAATAAATATTTTGGGATTCTATTAACACACATTCCATTTTTGAGGTTGTGTGTTAATTTATATGTCTGGAAATTGGCAATTAAAGATAAATTATTGGTTTGGAGGCTTTATGAGTCGTATTCTGACCGTGACTGAGATAAATAAGCATTTAAAGAACATTATTTCTAAAGATATTATACTTTCAAGTCTTCTTGTAAGAGGAGAAATTTCAAACTATAAAAATCATTACTCAGGGCACATGTATTTTACTTTAAAGGATGAAACAAGTATAATAAAATGCGTCATGTTCAGAACTCATAACAGCGCATTGAAGTTTGATCCCGATAACGGCATGAAAGTAATAATCGGAGGTTACGTTTCGGTTTTTGAGAGAGACGGCCAATACCAACTATATGCAGAGTCTATGCAGCCAGATGGTATAGGAGCTCTTCACCTTGCTTATGAACAGCTGAAACAAAAATTAGAAAATGAAGGTTTATTTGATAAACGGCGCAAAAAGCCTCTCCCGCTGTTGCCTAAATCGATAGGGGTTGTAACATCATCAACAGGATCTGTGATCAGAGATATAATAAATATACTTGAGCGGAGATTTTCCAATCTGCATATTAAAGTTTTTCCCGTAGCAGTTCAGGGGGAGACTGCGGCAATGCAGATATCTGAAGCAATAGCCAGACTAAATGAGTTAAATTGCGTAGACGTCATAATATTGGCAAGGGGCGGAGGTTCATTAGAAGAGCTTTGGGCTTTTAACGAAGAAATTGTTGCAAGAAGCATTTCCCAGTCAATAATACCTATAATTTCTGCGGTAGGTCATGAGACGGACTATACTATATCTGATTTTGTAGCGGATTTAAGAGCTCCTACGCCTTCTGCGGCAGCTGAAATCGTTATTCCTGAGAAAATTGCTCTTCAAAACGGACTGGAAAGCTTAAAGATAAGGCTTGCAAATTCCCTTAACAAAAACCTTATCATGCAGAGAAACCGTTTGGAACGGGCAACTGAAAGCGTTGCATTCAAACAACCATTTGATAGGATATATCAGGAAAGAATGAGAATGGATTCGCTGCAAAAATATTTACTTAAAGCCCTGCAGATGAATTTCGTTAATTACAGGAACCGATTTGCTGTTTTGGCTGGAAAACTTGACGCGCTAAGTCCTCTCACTGTCATGGCAAGGGGATACAGTATTGTAAAATTTAAAGGACAAGAGAGGGTTGTTCAATCAATAAAGGATGTTCATAAAGGAACAGATCTGGAGATTAACGTAAGAGATGGAATTATTGAATGTAAAGTAGAATAAAGATACAAAACTTTAAACCTTTATATTATACCTAAAGTGAAAAATATCTAATAATTTAATTATATATTTTGCAATAAACATTTTACATCCATTTTTTATATTCGAAAATATATACATGAGATAATACGAATTTAAATATTAGGAGAAATAATTATGCATATAGTTCATGTTTTTATAAGTGTAAAAGAAGAGTATATTTTAGAGTTCAGGGAAGCAACAATTGAAAATGCTCAAAGAAGTTTGGCAGAATCAGGGATAGTTCGATTTGATGTTCTACAACAACAAGATGAGCCTTCTGAGTTCATGCTTGAAGAAATATATATATCAAGCGATGATCAATTAAAACATAGGGAAACAGAGCATTTTAAAAAATGGAAGGAAGCCATTGCCCAAATGATAGCTAAGCCATATACATTTAAAAAATACAATAATATTCATCCGGATATGATAATGAAATGAAGAAAATAAATGTCGTATTAAGATCAGGAGGCAAGGACATGGAAGGCAAGAGTTATGAAGAAGCCATATTAGAATTAGAGGCTATAGTTAAAAAGCTCGAAAGAGGAGAACTTTCTTTGGAAGAATCTCTTGAAGCTTTTCAGAATGGAATAGAAATTACTAAATATTGTAATAATAAATTAGATGAAATGGAAAGAAAGATAAGCATACTTTTAGAGAATGAGAATGGCGAAATTGTGGAAAAAAGATTCATGGAGGAGTAAAATAATGGATTTTGACAATAAATACAAGCTCTATCTTGATAGAATAAATGTTGCATTGGAAGAGGCAATAAAAATAAAAGATACTCCTGAAAAGACTGTATATGAGGCTATGAACTACAGTCTTATGGCTGGAGGTAAAAGAATCAGACCTGTACTGTCCCTTGCTGTTTGCGACTTGTTTGAAAGGGAATTTGATCAAGTTATTTCATTTGCTTTAGGCATAGAGATGATTCATACATATTCACTGATACATGATGATCTTCCAGCGATGGACAATGATGATTACAGGAGAGGAAGACTTACAAATCACAAAGTTTATGGTGAAGGAATTGCTATACTTGCAGGTGACGCATTGTTAAATTACGCTTTTGAGTTAATGTTAGAGGATACATTAAAAAGCGGCCTAAAC
>JAUZPS010000091.1 GCA_030705945.1 Bacillota bacterium | reverse complement strand
TCATAGCTCTGCATTAATGATTCATTAATTGCAGCAGAATTTGTTCCATTGAATTCAAAATTTCCATTCCAGTTGTATCCTAAACCGTTCGCATAGGTCTGGTATTTCTGAAACATTGTCTTAATACCGGAATAAGTTGCATCGCCCATACCTAGCCTTGCAGATTGAATAGCGCAGGGTGACCATATCTCGCGATATGGAAATGGACGCTTGTTCCAATTGTTAACTGCCATTGACAGATCAGGGTATCCGATTCCTGTTAGGTCGTATGGCCATGCCAATTCACAGGTTATATTTTCATTATTGTTGGTTCCAGGCACAGGAGCGTCGCATGGCAAGTATCCATTGCTGTCTGTAGCAAAAGGCTGAATATTTTTCATCACGTTCTGCCATTGAGTACGCAGACTGCTGTCCTGGTTCAATATAGTACTGGCTTCAATTGCCATTGGGAACATAGAACGAACTGCCGCCAAATCCGTAAGAGCATTCTTCACATTCCAGTAAGTCTCATGGGAATTGGATGAGGCCATATAGTACTTGCCGGTGCTGCTGTTGTAAGAGAGCTTGTTGCAGTAGAACTTGCAGACCTCTCTCATTAAGGGATATATCTTGTTGAGCCATGTCAAATCATTTGTATACTTGTATTTGTTATACATAAAATGGCACGCTTCAGCGCCGGTAGAAAAAATATTCTTGGTAAAGTCGCTTTCGTCGGTATGTCGCGCATTACCATCCCAACCTATGGTTTCTGGCACCCAGATTCCATCAACTCCGAACCTGCTCTTGGTATGTGATTGGAACGTGTTAAAATTACGAAGATATAGATTGAAGAAAGAATCCAATACATTTGCATGGTTGGATGCAAGGAAAGGAGAGTACACATCGCGTTCATTCCAATACCAATATCCACCGCACCATTGACTTGCGTCATTATCCTTAACTGTACTGTATGCGCCATTGATATGATGGAATGGATAATTTCCGAACGCGCCTCCTGCGATTATATAATTGCTAAGATAATACATGTTTTCCATATAATCTGCATCGCCAGAACTGTTTGAATACTGTACAAAGGAGCTCTTCCAGAAATCATGCCACCATTCCTTGAAGCTAGATAAAGTAGTTTCATATCCTGTGCTCTTGATATTGGTCAGTAATTTTTTTGCCTGACTTACAGAATCATAATTTGGCGCGTTTATCCTTGTTGCGTTGGCAATCCAGATAGTGTAACTGGAAGTAGGAGTTATTGTGAGTCTGACTTTATCGTTACCAACAACTGAAGTGGTAAAATTGGCTCCTTCAACAGATGCTGCCAGCGTATACCCAAAATGATTGGCGTCAGTCTGGCCTCTGCTTATCCCAGCTCCACTTGAATCTGCATAGCTCGAAACTGTTTTCCAGGTACCCATGCTAGGTTCATCCAGATACATACTGGTAGAAGATGCCGGTAGACCACTTAGATCCCACATGCTGAGATCAACTGTGACACTGGATACTCCGGTTCGGCTATCATCAACATGAATGCCCAATACTTCTGAGTTGGGCGAGCCCATAACAGTGACCGTGCGATTAGTATCATACTTGGTTGTGGCTATTCCATCATACAGGTTGAGTCTTTGTTGAAATCTGCTGTATCCGGTGTCCATGCCAGGATTAGTATATAGATTGACCAATCCTGATGAAAAACTGGTTTGCTGGGAGTTGTCAACATCAGTAACCTGCATTGTCAAACCATTTGTATTCCATATCTGCGCTCCAACCCGCCCGTTTGCAATGGGTACAGCATTAGTGCTGCTCGTTCCTGTAATTGGCGAATTGAATACGAGGTCGTGCTTGGAAAGATATCCGGCATAGTCAACATTTAACATGCCAGTATCAGTATTGAATGAGTGAGTGGTAGAACTGGCATTTACAATTCCAAAGTTGCCATAATTAATACTGGAAATTATTATCAGAGCTATTATAATGAACACAAACAGACTTTTTTTACATTTAATAGTATCTATAGTCATTTTTATATTCCCCCTGAATTTTTGGAAGGCTCTTTTGATCTTGAGATCATCTTGTTCTATCAAATCTTAACTTGCCAAGCTAATTTAACATCAACTATTAACGATTTATTAAAGCGTTGATTCTGGTAATTACGGTAAAGTATTTAATTTAAGAGCAATAAGTAAAAAAAAATATAGTGTAGATTTAATATGAAAAAATTTCCCCCCTCAAATTTAAGGGGAGAAGAATGATTACATAAGTTGCGAAAAAGATTTTACATTCAAAATGCAGTTGTTACGTCTGCATTTTACTATCAAAGATGAGCTTTTCGCAACTTATGAATCAAGGTATATATTTTGCAATTTAAAAAATGGATGTAAAATGTTTATTGCAAAATATATAATGAAATGTCGTTTAATACATACTTTAATATAACTGATTAGAAAAAAATAAACTTCTGAAAATTTTTCAGAAGTTTATTTTTTTGGCCTTAGCCGATATGAAATTGTTAAACATAATTGACGCAAGGAATTTAATTATATATTATATTATTAGATATGGTAATTTATGCTTTTAGTGGATAAGTTTAATTGATTAAGGTTTAAAAAGGAGGGAATTGGATGTTAAAAAAATTATCAATTATGGGTCTGCTTCTTTTTATTGTCATGGCGGCCAGGATGACTTGCAGCGCTGGTGAACTTCTTCAGACTACAAATTTTGAGAGCGGAGTAAGTTCGCCATGGATCTTATCCCGAGGCGCTGAAGACTACGCGTATTCCTATGTTAAAGATGGCAAGTTTGTAGTCCACATTGACAAGAAAGGAACTAACAAATGGGATGTGCAGGTTCGCCATAGAGGACTATCAATTGTCGCAGGGTATATGTATACAGTGAGATTCTCTATGACAGCAACTACTAACTGCAAGGTTTATGCTAAGATAGTCGACGCAGGCGAACCGTATTATGAAGCATGGAATAACAATTGGAATCCGTTTTCGATAACAGCAAATCAGGTTTTAACAATTAACCAGACATTTACTGCCAATCAAACCAGTAAGGACGCAGAGTTTGCTTTTCATCTTGGGGGCGAGTTAGCGGGAATGCTTCCATACGAAGTACAGTTTATTTCAATGTCCCTTAATGATAATGTTCCTTGCATACCAACACCTACACCCACTCCCGCAAGAAATATTAGAGTCAATCAACTTGGATATTATCCATATTCAGTTAAAAAGGCTACATTAGCTACAAATGCTAAAGAGCCTGTCCTCTGGAAATTAAAGAATAGTTCTGGAATTGTCGTTGCATCTGGAACAAGTCAGCCCTTTGGTTTTGACCATGCTTCAGGCGATGAAGTCCAAATAATAGATTTTTCAGGCGTAACTATGCTAGGAAAGGATTATCAGCTTGTGGCAGGCGATGCGACAAGTTTTCCCTTTGATATAGGTAATGATATTTATAGTAACATGAAATACGATGCTCTTAAGTATTTCTATCATGCGAGAAGTGGAATCGATATAAAGCTGCCCTATTGCGTCCAAAGCAAATGGGCTCGTCCGGCAGGCCATCCTAATGATGTTGCGGCTTTAAAAACAGGAACAGATTATGCTGGCCCTGAAAAAATTGATGGAACAGGCGGTTGGTATGACGGCGGTGACCATGGCAAGTATTTAGTGAACGGGGGATTGGCACTATGGATACTGCAGAACCAATACGAACACTCCAAACTTAAAGGACTGGACTCAGTTTACGGTGATACTAAGTTAAATATTCCTGAAAGCGGGAATGGCATAAATGACTTGCTTGACGAAACCCGCTGGGAAATGGAATGGATGTTAAAGATGCAAATACCTCTAGGATACGAAAAAGCCGGTATGGCTGCCCACAAGCTGGCTGATGAGAAATGGACGGCTTTAGCGACCAGACCTGACCAGGATAAGGAAAAAAGAATATACTATCCTCCATCTACATCAGCTACTTTAAACCTTGCCGCATGCACTGCCCAGGCTGCCCGCATATGGAAAGGCATAGACCCGGCCTTTGCGGATGAATGTCTATCAGCTGCGGAGACTGCTTGGGAAGCTGCTAAAGCTAATCCGGCGGTATTTGCTCCTTATGATTTGGAAATGGGGAGTGAAGCATACGGGGATGACTATGTTGATGATGATTTCTACTGGGCTGCTTGCGAATTATACGCTACAACCGGAAAGTCAGAATATCTTTCAAGCTTGAGGTCTTACAAAGAATGCTTTGAAATGCCTGTTTCACTGACTGGTGAATTTAAGGGTTTGGCAGGTTGCTTTGATAGATGCTCTACAGGCGGTTTAGGAACTCTTACGCTCGCTTTAAATAAAGGTGATGAATTTCCTGAAGTAAAAGCAGGTATCTTAAAGGCTGCTGACTCCTTTATCGAAACACAGAAAAAGGAAGGCTATGGGGTTCCTTTATCGGAGGCTAGTTATACTGATAATCTTTCAAGCGTCACTCAAGAAGTTTACGGTTACCCCAATGCTTCCAATTCGTATATAGTTGATAAAGCAATTGTCATGGCTTATGCGTATGATTGCAGCAATAATTCCAAATATTCTGATGGCATGACTGAAGCAATAGATTATATTATGGGACGTAATCCATTGATAAAGTCATATGTTTCCGGATATGGCGAAAATCCTCTAAAATACCCACATCACCGTTTCTTCTGTCCACAAGAGGATCCAAGTTTTCCATCTGTTCCTCCAGGATTTCTTTCAGGTGGTCCAAACTCAGGATTGGAGGATCCTTGGGTTATTGGGGCGGGATATAGTTTAAATAATACTCCGGCTCAAAAATGTTATATGGATCATGTTGAATCGTGGTCCACAAATGAGGTTAATATTAGCTGGAATGCCGCGCTTGCATGGGTTACATATTATATTGACGCGGTGAACAAGGTTTCGGTATCGCCAACTCCCACAACATACTACTATGCCCCAGGGGATATTAATAAGGATGGGGGGGTAAACATGACGGATGTTATGTTTATAGCAAGGACATTTGGTAAAATAAAAACTGATCCGGATTTTGACGAGAGATGCGATCTGAATATGGATGGCGCAATTAATATGATGGACGTTATGAAATTAGCTTTGAATTTTGGGTATGTAAGTAAAGAATAGTCACTATTTTAAAATATGCTCAAAGACATCAGAAAAGGGGCTGATATATAGTTTCAGTCTCTTTTCCTTTTTTATACTGCCTTGTGTATTATAGAAAAGTTAACCATGCTTTAATTAAGGGTGTTTCAAAAAATTCCTTGTTCAAGTTTATACGACGAGAACCCATTATATCAAGTTTTTGAAACGACCAGTTGCTAAGTTTTTTGATACTACCTAATTATAAAAAATATGTAATATACTATTTACAAAAATGAATGTATATGATATTATTTGATTGTAAAACATGCTTGACTGAAGCGCAGAATTAACCTTACAGTATTACATTGCGCATTAAAATATATAGAAATAGACTTTGAAATAAAATCTTACTAGCGTTTCTATACTTGAAATCATTATTAATCTTACATTTAGCAGAGCAAAATAACGAAAAGTTTTACGGTATTTTACCATAGATAAATGTAAAAGATTAATTGATTTTAATATAATAAAGTTTCCATATACATACTTATTTAATGGATAGCTGTCTAAATTTAGGCAGCTTTTTTTTGTCTATTTGCAATGCATAAGTATAACGGCAATTTCAGAATTATTAATAAGGATTCAAAATTTATAGACAGAATTGTTTATATTAATGACGTGATTTATACTTTATCAGGGAAGTGTGTAAAGGCAAATGATTACAATAGCATGAAAGAACTAGGGACTTTGGATTTCTAGGAAGATAAAATTAAGTAATATATGACAAATTAGAACAGACAGGATACCTAGGCGGACTGGCGCCAGGCGAACATATCTATTCTTTAAGGTTTATCGGAGATAGGCTTTATCTTGTTACTTATCGAGATACATATTGCGAAGTGTCGAAAGTCCCTTGATATAATATAAAACTACTTTTTGCTTTTATCTGTAGTATCAATCATTTCGCATTTTCCGTTAAATAAACCGCCTTCATCCGCAATAAAGCTTTTTACCTTGATATCCCCCGTGATCTTTGAGGTGGAAAGAGTCCTTAAGGTTCCGTTAGCTTCAATATTGCCATTAACTGTTCCGGCGTTATGGACATTGTTTGCTGTGACATTTCCTTTAATTGTAGAATTGGAGCCTATAAAAATATCGCCATTAATTTTTACATCTCCATTGACATTACCATCTATGCGTATTGTTCCTTCTGATTGTATACTTCCTTCAACAGTTGAATTTACTCCTATTAATGTATCAAACTTATCAAAGCCGTCAAATTCTTTTTTTCCAAACATCTTAGACCTCCAAAAGTAAATTTATTTAGAGCGGTTCAAAAAAATTCCCTGTTCAAGCTTTTGTTATATGTTTCATGATAATCAATTTACATTAAATTTTACAATCACAAAACATATACCTTGATTTATATAGATTAATCCTTATTTTTATCCAGAAAATTAAGAGGATTAACAGGCGTATCATTTTTTCTAACTTCAAAATGCAAATGAGGTCCGGTGCTTCTACCGGTGCTGCCAACACGTCCTATTAGTTGACCCTTTTTAACTTTCTGACCTTCCTTTACAACAATCTCCGATGTATGACCGTACACAGTTGTAAGCCCATGGCCATGGGATAAAACAATTGCTCTGCCATATCCGCTGTACCAGTCAGCTTTGATAACGATGCCATCTGCGGCTGCTAATATATCTGACCCATAATCTGCGGCAATATCGATTCCTGCATGAAAACGTTCTGTTGAGTTGAAGGGATCGTCTCGCCCCCCGAAATGAGAACTTAGGTTACCTTCCGCAGGCCATTTGGTCGGAATGGAAGCCATGTATTTTTGCAGCTTATCTTCTGTTTCGGATAAACTGTTCATGTCTTTGTCTTGTGAATTGTATAAGTCTTTTAGCTCGTCTAAAGTCGATTTTAATCCGGAAATATCATCAACAAAGGTTCGTTCTGTACGATCGCCTGATCTGCTGGTTTTAGAACCTGTATCTCCTGATAGGTATTTTTCTGCCAGTTCTTTATATTTTTCAGTGACCTGATGTATTTTATCATTAATTGATTCTTCACGTTCTTGTAAAGTATCAATTTCTTTAGTTTTTTTGTTTAGGGTGTTTTTTTGTTTGGCATTAATACTAGATAGGTTGGAAACATCTTTTTTTAGTGAATCTCTCTGTTGGGTTATATTGAGATTTAAGGCAAAAAGGGCGATTACAAGAGATATAAGAATAACAGCCAATAAAGCCGCTTTAGGATAAAAAGCAGAAATTTTTATGACCTTCACTCTATCTTGAGAATGAGGTATAAACATTATGGATAAATATTTTTTTTGCTTTTTAAGTTTTGCCTTTCTTTTTTCCGACTTCATATCTAACTCCAAACTGCCGTTATTTCATTCTATATTAAAATCATTTAATCTTTTAAATTTATCTATCGCGAAATACCGTAAAACTGTTCGTTATTCTGCTCTGCTAAATGTAAGATTAATAATGGTTTTAATATAGAATGTGATAGATAGTTTACTGTAAATTATATTAATTTGCATGAAAATGCTATTTTTCGGCGATTTATTTTAACTTTTTTTATTATACACTAAAATCCAATAAAATAATACTTAATTTATCAACAATTATAGATATAAAACTTTACATTTGGTTATCTATAAAAAAACAAATTTAAATAAAATTAATGTGGTTAAAGATAATATTTCAGAGATTATTGAATCAGTGAAACTAGTAGTTGAAGCTGTAAAAAATACAGCAGACTTAGCATATAGGTGCACAAAGGATTCTGAGGAATTGGTAAAAGTTATTGACAGTATTCCAAGAAGAGAAGAAGATGCAGAATTTAAAAGCAAGGAAGTGGGAAATAATGTGAAAAAGTAGGAAGAGTCGCTAAAAGAAATGGAAGCTATAACAAATAAGCTTAACGAAACGTATGAAAGACTGAATAGTATTTTATTACAATTTAATGTATAATACCAAGAAAATAATGGTATAATTTTACTATGGCACTGATTCTATATTTTGTCTCTGATTGTATGATATGGTATGTGGAATGTTTAGATATTAACTATATAAAAAGCACTATTAATCTTACATTTAGCTGAGCAAAATAGCGAACAATTTTACGGTATTTTGCGATAGATAAATGTAAAAGATTAATTGATTTAAATATAAATATCTAACCATATATACAATTAATGTCTTTTGTCCCTGACGGGACTTTTCTTTTTATTAACTCAACTTTCCCGCATAATTAATATTCTTGCAACCATATTATCATAACGTTACACCTATCCAATCTATATCCAAATATAGTTGAATTAGGGAGTTTCAAAAAAATCCTTGTTCAAGTTTTGTATGATGAAAACCCATTATATCAAGTTTTTGAAACTCCCAGTTGACCAGTTTATTTTTTGATACTACCTTAATGACTTTATTATGGCTGTTTAATTCGAAGTGGGAAAGTTGAGTTATTAAGGTATTTGTCTAAAATATTTCATTTAATAGAATGAGGTTTAATTTTTTTAGTTTACGCTTACATAACTATTTACTCTAAGATTATTTATTATGCTTTGATGATAAACAGTCGGCGCCTTTTAGTGTTGCAAAAGTCTATCTGAAGATCATTTATTGAGCTTTGATTTAATCGTAGACCAGTAACTTGTGTTTTCAAGCCCGAGCCTCCATATCCCGATTCCTTTTAAATACCTTGAATTTACAAGGTCGAGCTTATAGGAAATCGTGTCGCCATCTTCAAACCAAACTGCATGACTAACTCCGTTTGCTGTATATGTAAAATATTTTGATTTTGTTGCAGTATCAAAATTTATTGTAGCCCCGTACTGGCTTGCAAGGCTATATGTGGAATTTATCGAGTAAGCTTTGGTTGTAGTTCCATACCAGTCATAACCGTACGCAGCAAGCCCCATAACAATTTTTTCTTTTGGCGCAACTGTGAGAGCATAATCAACCACGCTGGTTACCCAACCAATTGAAGCTATTGCTCCAGGGGTCCCTCCGGGGTAATGCTCGTCATATGTCATGAGCATCAGATAATCAGAGTACTGGGCGAGGGCTTTGTAGTCGTACGCATAATTCCAAGGCGCATTGGGCGAATCATAGGTTTTTGCCGGAACCGCTACTGAAACTCCATATCCTAGAGGCTTAAGAACGCTATATAGTTCGTTCATGAAGGTAGTAAAGTAGCTTCTGTCTTCTCCAAGAATATTTTCTATATCTATATCGACACCTTTGTAATTATAAGCTTTAAGGCAGGCGAGGATATTGTTTCTTAAGGTTTGTCTGTTCGTTGGGCTTTCCAGCAGCTGTTTTGCTATATTTGAATCAAAATTATTACTTACCATGAGATTTGCTCTTATGTTATTGTTGCCTGCATAGCTTATCTGGTCTGTTGGCGCAGCGCCTGTAAGGGTTCCTAATCCATCTATAGAATATGTAGCTGTTGCAATATCATTTATAGTACTGGCGTTAGCAGTCATTGAATTATATGAACTCACATCAGTAGAGTAATTTTTTACGGTATAACCCAATACTGTTATTGGAGGTATTATATTAGATACTGTGTAACTTGTTTCAGTGCTTAAATTTCCTGCGGCATCCAAGGATCTTGCATAGATTGTATTATTTGAAATTATCGATACTGGATTGGTATAAGTTGTCCAGAGGCCATTGGCGCCAACTTTGTATTGTAGTATTGCAGAATCTGAGCTGTAGGAAATTGTTAATATAACTGTCTGACTAGTGGGAGCTGTTGTTGAGGCAGTAAATACTGGAGAAGCAGGAGGTGTGGTATCGATATTTGTAACTTGATAGCTTACTTCAGAAGTCCAGTTTCCAGCGATATCAGAAGCTTTTGCATATACTGTGTTGTTTGCGGTTAGTACTAAAGGAGCTGAATAATCGGACCAAATATCGGATGCTCCTAATTTATATTGCCTGATACTGGAATCATCGCTATATATGATGCTAACAGTTACAGGTTGATTGGTAGATTCTGAGGAAGATGCAACAATAGTCGGATTAGTTGGCGCTGTTTTGTCTATATTGGAGATTACTGCGTTTTCCTCTACGGTCCAGTTTCCTGCGTTATCTGCTGATTTGGCGCATATAGTGTCATTAGCGTTAAGAACCAATGGAAATGTATAATCCTGCCATATTCCAGAGCTTCCTAGCATGTATTCCTTGATATAAGAGTCATCACTAAAATTAATTGTGACAGTGATGTCCATATTTGTAGGAGTGGTGTTAGAAACAGTGAAGGTTGGTATCTCAGGAGCTATTCTGTCTATGTTTGATATAATCAAGGAACCTTCATCAGACCAATTTCCGGCTATGTCCTGAGCTTTTGCAAAAACAGTAGTATTGGAGCTGACTGATATTGGTGTGGAATAATCAGTCCATTCTCCTGAAGTTCCAATTTTATATTGTTTTATGTTTGCGTCGTCAGCATAACTTATTGATACATTAACGTCATTGTTTATAGGACTCAGCGTACTTTCCGTTAAATTTGGCGTGGATGGAGCGACCTTATCAATGTTACTTATAAGATAGCTTGCCTCTGATGTCCAATTACCTGCACCATCTGAAGCATTTGCATAAACAATGTCATTGGCGCTTAGTGTAATGGGATTTGTATAGTCATACCAGATACCAACGCTCTTTTGCTTGTATTTCTTTATTGAAGAATCGCTGCTGTAGCTAATTGTAATTGTAACATCCGAATTAGTAGGAGAAGTGTTTGAACTGTTTATTGAAGGGAGATCTGGAGCTGTTTTATCAATATTGCTGACAGCAAAACTTGATATTGTAGTCCAGTTCCCAACAGAATCAGCTGCCTGAGCATAAATGACGTTATTTGAACTTATTGTAACAGGAGAAGTATAGTTCACCCATGACGTACTGTTGCCGATTTTGTATTGTTTAGTGTTTGAGTCTGAGCTATAACCTATTGTAACGGTTACATTCTGGTTTGTCGGCAGAGTGGTGGATGGGTTGAAAGTGGGAAGGGAGGGTGGAGTTTTATCTATATTTGAAACATTCACGCCGCCGGCAGTGGACCACACCCCGCTACTATTCTGATATTGAGCGCAGATATATGTGTTTGATGTCACTATAAAAGGTCCGGTATAATTTATCCAAGCACCGTTTGTTCCAAGTTTATACTGCTTTACGGCAGCGGCGCTGGGGTAGTAAACAGTGACTGTGACATTGCCGTTAGTAGGCGTTGAGGGTGAATATGAAAGCGTTGGGGCTGCAGGGGATGAAGTCGCTGCATACAGAGTTAAATTGTTAAGAGACATGAGAGCTAGTGTCAGGAATATTACCATTACTACTTTTAGAAGATGAGTATTTTTTCTCACGTTATGGTCTCCTCTCATTATTAGTTTTTTTAGATGTGATAAGGGCGTTTCAAAAAATTCCTTGTTCAAGTTTATACGACGAAAACCCATTATTTCAAGTTTTGAAACGCCCAGTTGACCAGTTATTTTTTTGATACTACCTAAAACAAGGTTGGGGTTTCTGATTTGATAGAATTAGTTGAGTTGAAAATAATGAACATTATGTCTACTTATTATTTTATTTGATATATATTGAAATATGAATAGTGTAAAGGCCTTGATGTTTGTAAGTCCAAAAGCCTATTGTAAATATGAGTCTATATATTTTGCAATAAACATTTTACATCTATTTTTTATATTGCAAAATATATACCTTGTTTCATAAGTTACGAAAAGTTCATCTTTGATAGAAAAATGCAGACGCATTAACTGCATTTTAATGTAAAATCTTTTTCGT
>JAUZPS010000090.1 GCA_030705945.1 Bacillota bacterium | reverse complement strand
GTAATTCTTTATTCATTTTCCTACTTACTGACTTTTTATATAAAGTTCGCAAGTTACTCAAATTTGAATTTGTATTAGCTTGTTTGACTTTCATCAGACTTACCTTTACATTTTCTTTATTAACGAGTTCCTTAATTCTTTACACTGTTCACTTTTCAAAGTCCAATGCTTCGTTTGAAACAACTTTAATAGATTAACACGATGTCTTATTATTGTCAACACTTTTTTAAAAATTATTTATAGGAATTATAAAAATATTAAAATACTCTCTAAAACATACACATTATAATAAGTTATTTATAATTTAAATATAACTATTATAATTTAGTAGTATAGTTCATATTATACTCATAAAAATGTATCAATATACATATAAATCATAGAATATGACTGATATTATTTTTTAGCTTTATAAACTTCGATAGAATTATTAATCTTACATTTAAAGCAAAAAACAAATGGGTTTACGGTAATTTGCGGTAGATAAGGGCGTTTCAAAAACCTGATATAATGGGTTTTCGTCGTATAAACTTGAATAAGGAATTTATTGAAACGCCCTTAGGTAATACACCATTAAGCTTTTATTAATATTTATGGTACAGAAACATACAACTTATTATCTGTAGAACTTAATGTAACACCTTTCCTTCTAAACAACTCACTCAAAGTTACAAATTCATACCCCTTGCTCTTAAGCGTTGGGATTATTATATCCAATGCTTCAGGCGTTGGATGCGGTAAAGGCTGAACGTCATGTAGAAGAATAATTGAGCCGTCCTTAACCCCATTTATTATTGCATCTGCCCTTTGCTGAGCAGTGGTTGTTTGAACCCAGTCATTAGCAGTAACACCGCTTACAAATGTTAAATCAATTGCGCTAAACATGGTGCTGCTTGTAGCAAGATTCGGTGGACGGAAGAACTTTGGCTTAGTATTAGTATATTTCTGGATAATTGAATTTGTATCATCTATAGACTTTTTAATATCTGTTGCAGACATGGTATCCATGCTTGAATAGCCCCATGAATGATTTCCGATTTCACATCCATCAGTAATAATTCTATTTTCAACACTCTTTGTAGAATCATTTATTTTTTGTCCTATCTGCATAAATGTTGCAGGAACATTATATTTTTCGAGTCTATCAAGTACTTTAGGCGTAAGCGTTACGTCTGGTCCATCATCAAATGTAAGAGCAACAAGTTTAGCATTAGGATTTATAGTTGGGGTTGGAGTAGCGGTAGGTGAAGGAACTTTTGTTGGCGTTGATGTTGATGTTGGCGAAGGAGCCTTTGTTGCTGTTGAGGTCGGAGCCAGTGTCGGTGATATAACTGTTACTATTTTATTAAAATTGCCGGCAATGACTATTACATCCGCCATATTAATAGCTCCGTCATTGTTCAGATCATACGCGGCAATATATTTGGAATCTCCACGGACTGAATTAAATACAACTGCCAGAAGTATTACATCAGCCATGTTTACGACACCATCATTATTCAAATCCCCAGAGCCTGTAGAAATAATTCTGGTAGGTGTTGGAGTGTTTACCGGAGAACTGCTTGGTGAAGGTGATGACCCGTTTGGTTTCCAGATTTTAAAGTTTCCGCTGCAATGTAAAAGCCCTAACATATAAAGCATACCATCATAATATCTGTATTGACCGCTCGGTATACTAATCTTCCATAATTCATTAACAAAATCATATGCTAAAGAATTAGTTGCCGCAAGACTTGCTACCGCATTCATTGCAACTAGTCCCGGTGAGTGATCGGATGATAGTTTTGTTCCATTAATATTAAATTGGTTTCCATAGGATGTCAGACCCTGGTTGTTGAAGAAGGTTTGTATTCTGTCAGCAAAAGTGTTGTCCCATGAGTCTTTTTTCCACCAAGCATAGTCAACAGCTATGTTTGATGCTACACGCCATGCGTCGTAGCGGAAGTCGCCATGTCCTGATGACCACGAAACTTCTTTTGGCGTTCCGTCAAAATTGGAATAGTCAGGAGCTAAACCTGTAGTAGAATTTGTTGCTTTTTTGAAATATTGTCTGCTTGCCGCAGCTATTGTACTCCATGTTGAGTTGTCCTTATCAGCCCACAAAGCCCATAATTCATAGAAGGCAGGCAAGTGATATGATGGATCTGTAAAGTCATAATTTCCTGCAGTAGGACAGAAAACAACCAGATTCTGTGTCTTGTTAAAAAGATTATAACCCGAACCGTCATCTGATTCATGAAGCATTGTATCTAATAAATTTAATGCTTCCTGCTTGTAATTAAATATTCCCGTTCCGTTTCCCCAACGATTTGCCGCAAATAGAAGGGACATAAGAAAATACTCATCTCCATCTGAAGCTGGAGTAGCATCCATAACTGATCCTGATGTACTGCATTGCCAAGCAAAGAATCCTTTCTTATCACCGCTTGACTGATACATATAAGTTCTTGCCCACTTCCATAACCGGTTGAATTCTTCCTGTTTGTTCAATTGAACGCATATCATCATTCCGTAGGACATACCTTCACTGCGTACATCGCTATTTGCCACATCTTTGATATAGGCCATATCAGTTCCAACTGGATAATAAACCCTTTGATCACTGTCTGAGCCATAAAAAAGCTGTTTAAATGCGCCGTCAACCTTTGCCTGTATTTCAGTATCTGTTTTACCTGTTTCTGCAAAAAGGTTTCTGTAGATATCTGATTCATAAGCCCCTGTGGCAGGTAATACTGGTGTAGCCGCGCTAGCTTGTACAAAATATGAAGCAATTATGCTGCATATTAGCACATAAGCTAATAGTCTTTTCATTTTCATAAGTACTCATCCTCCTAAAATAGAAATAGAAATAAAATAAAAATAATTATAATAATATTTTGACTTTTCTCTCTCACCCCTTTCCTATTTCGAAATCTTACGCAATTGACAGCTCCATTTTTTAAAAATTAGCTTATTATAATTTAACAGAATAGTTTTGTATAGATAGCGCGAGTCAACATTGAAATTACGAGAGAACATTTAATTTTCATAAGTAGATCTAATACTTTAATTATGCATTTATAAGAAGGGCCACTCAAGTAAAAATCTTATCATCTTATTTCGAAATCTTACGCAATTGACAGCTTCATTTTTAAAAAAATTTAACAACAAAGTTGAGTTAGGGCGTTTCAAAAAATTCCTTGTTCAAGTTTATACGACGAAAACCCATTATATCAAGTTTTTGAAACGCCCAGTTGCTAAGTTTTTTTGATACTATATATTTTGCAATAAACATATTACATCCCTTTTTTATTGCAAAATATATACCTTGATTCATAAGTTGCGAAAAGTTCAGCTTTGATTGTAAAATGCAGATGTATTAACTGAATTTTTAATGTAAAATCTTTTTCGTAACTTATATACCTTATTTAATTAAAAAATAAAGCTTAAATCCTTAAATAAAAAATCTTTTAAGGATTTAAGCCATATAAGAAGGAAATTTTTTGTTGTTGTTAATTTTACCAACTGCTAAATGGCATGTGTTTAAAATTTAGCAGTTGGTAATTTGAGTCTTTAAAGCGTATCTCTGATTTATACTTAATTAATCAACTTTGATATCTTTTAAATTAGTCTTAACTTTATTCTTAAATGTCTTGATAAAGTCATCTTTAGACTTAATCTTGCCTGCAAGGTAGGATCTCATACAATCAATCCAAGCTTGTTCAATAGTATCATCATACTTAGTAAGAATCTTACCATTTATGTCTTTAACGAAAGGTTCGTAGAACTTAAATACGTTTGTTCCCATTATCTTGCTATCTTCTGGAGAACCTTCAGCAATTGCAGCTAAGTTGTTCGGGAAGTCCTGGTTATCTATAGCCCATTTCTTCATTGCATCTTTATCAGTTGTAAATTGTTTAATAAATGTCCAAGCAAGGTCTTGTTTATCGGACTTGCTGTACATACCAAACCAAGTTCCACCCCATGAATAAGTAAACGTTGGTTTTGCCAAGCCCCATCTTCCGCCGTCTGCAGCTTTCTTATCATTAGAGCCTACTATGTAAGGAATACCCCATGTCGGGCAAACCCATACCAATGCTTTATCATCAGCAGCAATTGCAGAAGACCATCCAGGTGACCATGCGTCAAGAGCAGCTTCGTATTTGTTGTCTCTTAATTTTTTAGCAAAATCTACGAAATCCAACATTTTCTGATCGATAACGAGTTTGTCATCAACCACCCAACCTTGACTACGTCCGCCAATATACATTTTTTGTGGTTCTTCAAAGCCTGGGAATAATGAAACTTTTCCACCACTCTTTTCTTTGACTATCTGAGCAGTTGCAAGTATTTTGTCAGGTGTTGAAAGCATATCTGCTATTTGAGCAGGATCGTCAGTACCGAGTAATCTTTTAGCTAAAGGCTTCTTGTAAGCCAGAGCTCCTGCTGCAGCCTGATGAGCTAACGCTCTTAAGACGCCGCCTTTGTCTGTTCCGATATCAATTGTGTAAGGAACCATATTGCCAACATAATCTTTAGCTCTTTCAGACAAATCAGCCAATGCGCCTGGCATATCTATAAATCTCTTAACAAAAGCTGATTCAAGACCAAATACGTCAGGTACGCCTGAACCTGATCTGATAGCTGAAGTCAGTTTGTTCTGGAATTGTTGGTCTTTGTCAGGAATTACAGAAAGATTCATCTTAACATTTGGGTATACAGCGTTATAGGCTTTAACAATGTTTGGAGCTTCATCCTTGTTGAAATACAAGAATTTAAATTCGCCTTTTACGTCAGCTTTATTCTCAGCAGGAGCAGCTGACGCAGCCGGACTTGCTTCTTGAGACGGCGCAGCCGAATTTTCCGCTGAAGGAGCGGTTGAAGGAGCTGATGTTTCTTCAGTTTTTGTGTCGCCTCCACATGCAGCAAACAAAGTTGACATCATTGAAATACATGCGATAACTGCTAAAAGCTTTTTAAATCTTTTCATTTTTAAATCCCCCTTAATTTTGTTATTATATTAATTTGTATTTCCTCAGTTAATAAGACTTACCTTCAATAAGGTAGTATCAAAAAAAACTTAGCAACTAGTCGTTTCAAAAACCTGATATGATGGGTTTTCGTCATATAAACTTGAACAAGGAATTTTTTGAAACGCCCTAATCAAGCTCTAAAATCTTACCTACAACCTCAAATGTCTCTCTTTGAGCGTTTACGCCTGTTAGCTTTTGACTTCTTTCATCAGGCTGACTTCCAGAAACGTATATTTCAAAAAAGCCTGGTTCTAGAAGACATTTTCCATCATTATCTATTAAACCCATCTGTCGTGGAGAAACTTCAAAATCAATTTTCAGCGTTTCGCCTTGCTTCAAAAATACTTTTCTTATACCTGCAAGCTGCCATTTCGGAACTTCAACGCTTGCTTCAATATCCTTTAGATATAGCTGTACGACTTCATCAGAATCGTACCCTCCAATATTCTTAACCTCTACGCTGCATTTAATAATATCACCTGAATTAATCCTATCATTTGATATTTTAAATTCTGAATACTGGAATTTCGTATAACTCAAGCCAAAGCCAAAAGGATATAACGCTTCATTTTGCATATACCTGTATGTACGGTTCTTCATAGAATAATCCTTAAAGTCCGGCAATTCTTCTGTTGTTCTATAAAACGTTACTGGTAGCCTTCCTGAAGGGCTGTAATCTCCAAAAATCAAAGAAGCGATTGCCTTTCCGCCTTCAGCTCCGGGGTACCATGCTTGGATAATTGCAGCAGCATTTTCATCAGCCCAGGTCACTGCAAGAGCACTACCTGAAAGAAGTACTAAAATCATAGGTTTTCCAACCTTATGAACAGTCTCTAGGAGTTCTTGCTGTAGTCCCGGAAGATTTAAATGAAGTTTATCTCCGCTTGCATATTCATTGGACACATCTCCCTCTTCGCCTTCTATGTTGGAGTCAAGACCCATACACATTACAACAATATCTGACCTTTGAGCAGCTGCTACCGCCTCCGCAAATCTATCCCTCGGCTCAGAAAGGCCTGTTTTCTCCTTATATAGATGACAGCCTGAAGAATAGTATATCCTTGCATCGCTTGGCATTGCTTCGCGAATCCCGTCAAGAACTGTTACGTACTTGGATGCAGTACCATAATAATTGCCTATCAATGCGTCCCTGCTGTCTGCGTTAGGCCCAATAACTGCTATTGACTTGATTTTATTCTTATCAAGAGGGAGAATGTTGTTCTCATTTTTTAATAGCGCCAGTGTCTTTTTTGACACTTCCAGCGCAAACTCCCTATTCTCTTCGCAGTCATTCATTTCATAAGGAATGCTTGTGAAAGGCACATCTTCAGGGTTATCAAACATTCCCAGCTTCATTCTTGTCATCATCAATCTTGTTACTGATTGGTCAATTACTTCCTCGGTTATAAGACCTTCCTTATGGGCAATTAACAAATTTCCAAACATATTGCCGCAATTTAAGTCACAGCCACTTTTTACAGCTAGAGCCACAGACTCAGGAGCGGTCTTTGTCACCATATGACTCTCATGAAAATCTTTAATAGCCCAGCAGTCAGATGTTACATGACCTTTAAAGCCCCATTCTTCCCTTAATATTTCTTTAAGCAACGTCGGACTACCGCAGCATGGCTCGCCATTTGTTCTGTTGTAGGCGCCCATGACAGCTTCAACATTTGCTTCTTTTACACATTCTTTAAAAGCAGGAAGATATGTCTCTCTGAGGTCCTTTTTTGAGACTACCGAATTAAACTCATGTCTTTCGCTCTCAGGTCCGCTGTGTACTGCAAAGTGTTTTGCGCAGGCAGCAGCCTTAAGATATTTCTTATCATTGCCCTGAATACCTTTTATAAATGCAACTCCTAGTCTTCCAGTCAGGTATGGATCCTCACCATAGGTTTCATGTCCTCTTCCCCATCTAGGGTCCCTGAAAATATTTACATTTGGCGACCAAAAGGTTAAACCTTTATAAATATCGTGGTCATCTTTCCTTTGAAATTCATGAAATTTAGCTCTGCCTTCAGTTGAAATCACATCGGCTATTTTATATATAAGTTCTTCATCAAAAGTTGCGGCCATACCGATAGCCTGTGGGAATACTGTAGCTGTTCCCGCTCTTGCAACTCCATGAAGAGCCTCGTTCCACCAATTGTAGGAGGGAATACCGAGCCGGGGAATAGCCGGAGCGCGGTGCAGCATCTGAGTAACTTTTTCTTCCAATGTCATTCTTGATACTAAATCTTTCGCTCTTTCCTCAAAACTAAGTTGTGTATTTTTGTAAGCTGGCAATTCCTGCATAATATCGCTCCATAAATTTTATATTTCTTTTTCAAATCAAACCTTACTCTAGAGTTGCTATTAACAATCATTTTAATATATGCTGTTAATAATGATTTAATATATTAAAGTCAAAATAATATCAATCATTAAGAATATAATTGTTGAGCATGCCTTCAAGAACTTCCTGTCTTCCCGATACATTCTTGATCTGATCATTTTCTAACGCGTATTTTTCCAATTCTTTAAAACCAACTTTTCTGTTTACTATATCACTGCCGATACCACTTTTATAACTTGCGTATCTTTCTTCAATAATTTTATCAAACTTTGCTTCAGAAGCCATCTTATACGCTACTTTTAATCCCTTTGCAAAAGTATCCATGCCTGCAATATGAGCATAGAAAAGATCAGTTGGTTCAAAAGATCCCCTTCTGACTTTGGAATCAAAATTCAATCCACCAGTAGTAAATCCACCTGCTTTTATAACTTCATACATTGCCATGGTCGTATCATAAATATTTGTAGGGAATTGATCTGTGTCCCAACCTAAAAGTAAATCTCCCTGATTTGCGTCAATACTTCCGAACAACCCGTTTATCCTTGCAGTCATAAGTTCATGCTGGAAGGTATGAGCAGCCAGGGTGGCGTGATTCGCTTCAATATTCATTTTAAAGCTCTTTTCCAGACCATATGTCTTTAAGAAGCCAACCACAGTAGCTGTATCAAAGTCATATTGATGCTTTGTAGGCTCTTTTGGCTTTGGTTCAATCAAAAATTGTCCTTTAAAACCAATCTCTTTCGCATAATCAACAGCCATTCCCAAAAATCTTCCCATATTGTCAAGTTCAAGTTTCATATCAGTATTCAATAATGTTTCATAACCTTCTCTACCGCCCCAAAATACATAATTCTGTCCGCCGAGTTCAAGGGTTATTTCCATCGCTTTTTTGACCTGAGATGCCGCAAAAGCGAATACATCCGCGTTTGGAGAAGTTGATGCGCCGTGTACAAACCTTGGATTACCAAAGGCGTTTGTTGTGCCCCAGAGTAGTTTCACACTACTTGTTTTCATGTATTCCTTAATAAGCGCCACTATCTCATCAAGCCTCTTATTTGTTTCTCTGAGAGTTGACGCTTCAGGCGCAATGTCCCTGTCATGAAAACAGAAGAAAGGAACTCCTAATTTTTCACACAGCTCAAAATTTGCTTCAACTTTAGCCTTAGCAAGGTCCATCGGATCTGTAATATTATCCCATGGTCTTAGGGCAGTGCCATCTCCAAATGGATCTTTGCCTGTACCTTGAAATGTATGCCAATATGCAACGGCAAATCTTAAATGTTCTTTCATTGTTTTACCGCCAATAACTTCGTCTGGGTTATAGTATTTGAATGCTAAAGGGTTATCGGACCCCTTACCTTCATATTTAATTTTGTCTACGTTTTTAAAAAATTCTGACATTGCATTTCCTCCTTTATTTGTATTATGTAGTATTAAAAAAACTTAGCAACTGGTCGTTTCAAAAACTTGATATAATGGGTTTTCGTCATACAAAACTTGAACAATGGATTTTTTTGAAACGCCCTTATATATACGAATAATTATTTTCCAAAAAATACTTTTAGCGGTATAATGGCCGACCCCAGCGCAGACGCTCTTTCTCCAAGCATCGACTCAGTAATCTCAATATCTTTTGAAGATTGTCTTAAAGCCTTGAGCATAACAATCTCTTTCAGATGGTCAAGGACAATATCGGAATAGTTTATAAACTCTTTACCCAAAACAATTTTTTGAGGGTTCAGAATGTTTACAATATTTGATATCGCCAATCCTAGAAATCTTGCCGCGTCGAGCAGTATATTTCTAGCAGCTTCATCTCCCGCTTTTGCGGAATCAATAATAGATTTTGCGGTTATTTCTTCAATATCTTCTATATCATTTAGCTTTGACGCAATACCTTCTTTTACTAATTTCTTTGCTTGTTCAACCATGTATGAAGATGACGTTTTTGTTTCAAGACACCCATAATTTCCACATCTGCATTTTAACCCGTTAGGATCAACAACCATATGGCCTATCTCGCCCGTAATGCCATTAGCGCCGCGGTATGGCTTACCGTTAATAAATATACCTGATCCAACCCCTGATTTTATATTAACACAAACAAAATTACTTATTTCCTGACAGCAGCCTATCCAATTTTCCCCAATGGCTGAAGCCATTGCTTCATTCTCAACATAAACCTTTATATCTGGAAGTTCTGTAAAATGCTGTTTAATGTCTACATTTTCCCAACCCATGTTAGGAGCAAATATCACTTTGCATTCCCTGCTATCTACCATTCCAGGCACTGAAAATCCAATACCTAATAATCTATCGGTATCTAAGTAATATTTATTAATGGTATTTTTTACCTCATGCTGTATAACTTTCATGACTTTTTCAAAAATCAGCGTTCTTGGCATAGCTAACATTTTTTCTTCTATAATCCTGCTGGTGCTGTCCATTAAAACTAAGCTTATATAATTTACATCCATATCAATTCCTATGGAGTATAAAGATCCCGGTCTAAGTTCAATCAGTACAGGCCTTCTGCCACCCTTTGATTCCCCAATGCCGCTTTCAGTAATATATCCCATTTCTAAGAGTTCATTCACAATTACCCCCGCCGCAGTAGGCGACAATCCTGTAAGTTTAGAAAGCTCAGCCCTTGAAATCGCTTTATGAACCCTGATCATATCCAAAATCACTGTTTGATTAAATTCTTTGAGAAATCTGTTATTGCCCGCCATCCTTTTAGTCATAAAACACTTCCTTAATTTGAAAGCGCAGCCGAAAGCTCTATAAAATCCTTTTTCAATGAGCCATAGAGGCTTTTATAGATATTATAAAATTTATTATATTTCTTAGTCAGTTCAATATCTGATGGCTGCCTTCCATTAACCTTTATGGCTGCGTCACACGCTTCATTGAGATTGCTGTAAACACCAGCTCCAACACCTGCTAGCAAGGCTACCCCCAGAGCCGGTCCTTCGCTTGAATTTATAGTTGTAATTTCAGCGTCAAGGATATCCGCCTGCATTTGTCTCCACAGCGGACTCTTTCCGCCGCCACCGGATGCTCTTACTTCCGAAACATTTACTCCCATTTCCTTAATGATTTCAAGACAGTCTTTTAAGCTATAGACAACACCTTCCATCACAGCCCTTATCATATCTTGTTTTTCATGTTTCGCAGAAAGCCCGAAGAATACTCCTTTTGCGTTTGGATCAAGATGAGGCGTTCTTTCTCCCATTAAATAAGGCAGATAAATGAGGCCATTACATCCCGGCTCTGATTTTTCCGCTTCCTTGTCCATTAGTATATACGGATCAATTTTCATTAGCTCCGCTGTTCTTTTTTCTTCTATGCAAAAATTATCTCTAAACCATTTTAGTGAAAGTCCTGCGCCTTGCGTTACTCCCATAATGTGCCATGTATTTGGAGCCGCATGGCAGAAGGTATGCACCCTGCCTAGAGGATCTATGCTGACATTTTCAGAGAAGGCAAACACAACGCCTGAGGTACCTATGGTGGAAGATACTACCCCAGGTTTTACTATTCCATTTCCAATAGCTCCTGCAGCTTGATCTCCTGCCCCTCCTACAACCAGAGTCCCTTCTTTGAGCCCAGTCAACTCGGAAGCCTTCTTATTTACCTTGCCGCTAACCTCCTGAGACTCATAAAGTTTACCCAACATACTTTTATCTATCTGAAGCTTTTCTAGTACTGTATCGCTCCATTTTCTTCCTGGAATATCCATCAACTGCATTCCACTTGCATCCGAAACCTCTGTCGCAAATTCTCCAGTTAATTTATATCTTATATAGTCTTTTGGAAGAAGGATTTTATTTACTTTTTCATAAATATCAGGTTCATTATTCCTTACCCAAAGTATTTTTGATGCAGTAAATCCGGTCAGAGCAGGATTTGCAGTTATTTCAATAAGCTTTCCGCTTCCAACTAAAGAAGTGATCTGCCGGCATTCATCAAAACTTCTCTGATCGCACCAAATAATAGACTTTCTTAATACTTTATATTCTTTATCGAGAAGAACCGCGCCATGCATTTGGCCAGAAAGGCCTATTCCCTTAATCTCAGCCGCATCAATGCCACTTTTTGATAGAACTTGTTTAATTGTTGAACACGTTGCCATCCACCAATCTTCAGGGTCCTGCTCCGCCCACCCTATATATGGCTGGTACAATGGATACTCAGCTACACTGCTCGCTATTGTATTTCCATATTCATCAAATAAAACTGTCTTTGTCCCAGATGTACCAATATCGATTCCTAATAGAAATGACAATCAGAATCCCTCCCATATGATTATCGCACTTAATAATACCGTATTATTAAGTGTGATTAATTATATCATTTCCAAATAAAAAAATCCATAAAAACTTTACGCTTTATAACATAATATTATTAATTATATAAGTTACGAAAAATATTTTACATTAAAAATGCAGTTAATACGTCTGCATTTTACTATCAAAGCTGAACTTTTCGCAACTTATGAATCAAGGTATATATTTTGCAATATAAAAAATGGATGTAAAATGTTTATTGCAAAATATATAATTATTTATGTTAATTTAGTTTTGATACTACCTTAT
>JAUZPS010000009.1 GCA_030705945.1 Bacillota bacterium | reverse complement strand
TGCAATATAAAAAAGTATGTAAAATGTTTATTGCAAAATATATAGATAAAAAGCAATTAATCTTTTACATTTGCCTATCACAAAATAACGTTAAAGCGTTCGTTATTTTGCTCCGTCAAATGTAAGATTAATAGTGCTTTTTATATAGATAAATATAAAAGATTAACTGATTTTAATATATATTTCTTAACGCATACATTATAACTTGTCACTTGGGAATATTGAAAAATAGCCTCCGATAGAATCTTCACTTAACTCGTGAATAAACCCTCAGAATCGGAAGTAATTTTTCAACCATCCCTTAACAATGAGGTGATTTTAAAATGAATATTTTATTAAAAAATATTGATATTATTACAGGAGATAAAAATAACCCCTTAATAGAAAATGGATTTGTCGGAATAAAAGATGGATTTATTGACTTTGTTTGTCCAACCTGTGACAACTTGCCTGAATTTGACGCTCAAAAGGTAATAGACGGGAAAAATAAATTAGCGATGCCTGGCCTAATAAACACCCATACTCACTGTGGAATGACTATAATGAGAAACTTTGCAAATGACCTTTCTTTACATGAATGGCTTTTTAACAATGTTTTTCCCGTTGAAGCGCGATTGACGGATGAGGACATTTATTGGGGAACTATGCTTGGTATTGCTGAGATGATAAAAACTGGAACCACAACCTTTTCCGATATGTACCTTAATATGGAGGAAGTTGCAAAAGCAGTTGATTTGTCGGGCATCAGAGCTAATCTATCCATAAGTCCCATAAAATTAAATGCTGGTGATAAAAAAATACTCGATGAGACGCAAAAAAGTCTATGAATTCCATAAAAACTGGAACAATAAGTCTGACGGTAAAATTCAAGTGAGCCTTGAAGTCCATTCAACATATCTTTTTAGCCGGGAATGGCTTATAAAATCTGCCAATATTGCAAAAGAACTTGAAATAGGTATCCAGATTCATATACTTGAGACACAGAGAGAGCGGGATGAGTCATTTGAAAAATACAGCGCGTCGCCAGTTGAATTGTGCATGGAATGTGGTATACTTGACGTACCAGTAATTGCGGCTCATTGTGTTTATTTGTCGGATAATGATATGGATATATTAAAGGCCAAAAATGTAAGCGTATCTCATAACCCGACCAGCAATTTGAAACTAGGAAGCGGCATCGCAAGAATTCCTGAGCTGATAAAAAGAGGAATTAATGTTGCTATTGGTACTGATGGAGCGGCCAGCAATAATAATCTTAATATGTTTGAGGAGATGCATATTGCAGCGTTAATTCATAAGGGCTACAACAAAGAACCAGGATACATAAGCGCTGCAGAAGCCGTAGCTATGGCGACTGCTAATGGAGCACATGCAAACGGGCAAAACGGTATAAATGGCATGATCAAAAAGGGTCTAAAAGCCGACTTAATAATCCTTGATATGGATAAAACTCATATATGTCCTGTAAATGACCCTATTGCAGCAGTCGTGTATTCCGCTCAGGGTTCTGATGTTGAAACCGTCATTATTGATGGAAAAATTGTAATGGAGAATAGAAATCTCATTTATCTTGATGAAGAACTTATAAAGGCAAAAGTCAGAGAGACAGCAAAACGTGTAATACTCTAAGAAAGCGGGGGAATAAATTGAGTAAGGCTGATTTGATTTTTATAGATATGTGCAAGGATATATTGAATAACGGAACCTCTTCGGAGGGGGAAATTGTACGGGCAAAGTGGCCTGATGGAGTAACTGCTCATACTATAAAGAAGTTTTGTGTAATAAACAGGTACAACCTTAATGAAGAATTTCCCATAATAACTTTGAGGCCTACAAATTTGAAGGCTGCTATTGATGAAATATTATGGATCTGGCAAAAGAAGTCCAATAACATTAAAGATCTAAACAGCAGGATATGGGATAGTTGGGCTGATGAGAACGGTTCAATCGGAAAAGCTTATGGGTATCAATTAGGGGTCAAACATAAATATAAAGAAGGAGATTTTGACCAGGTTGATAGGGTATTGTATGACCTAAAACATAACCCTTATAGCAGAAGAATTATAGTTAACATGTATAATCACAGCGATTTGAATGAAATGAACCTCTACCCATGCGCGTACAGCATGACATTTAATGTTTCCGGTCGAAAGCTCAACGCAATCTTAAATCAAAGATCCCAGGACATTCTGGTTGCCAATAATTGGAATGTATGCCAATACGCGATTCTGGTCCACATGTTTGCAAATGTAAGCAATCTTGAGGTTGGAGAACTGGTTCATGTTATTGCTGACGCTCATATCTACGACAGGCATATCCCCTTGATAAATGAACTTATTTCAAGACCTGTATACAATGCCCCAAAACTTATAATTAATCCGGATAAAAAGAACTTCTATGAATTTAATGTTGATGATTTTACTCTGGAAGGTTATGTTAGCGGCGAACAGATTAAAAAAATTCCCGTTGCGATTTAATCCAATTTTAAAATTAATTAAGGAAGTATTAAGGGAGTTTCAAAAAATTCCTTGTTCAAGTTTTGTATGATGAAAACCCATTATATCAAGTTTTTGAAACTCCCAGTTGACCAGTTTATTTTTTGATACTATATAAAAAGCAATTAATCTTTTACATTTGTCTATCACA
Organism: Bacillota bacterium; assembly: GCA_030705945.1. Classification (GTDB taxonomy): domain Bacteria; phylum Bacillota; class Clostridia; order Acetivibrionales; family DSM-2933; genus Pseudobacteroides. The sequence goes on along the minus strand of JAUZPS010000009.1, from coordinate 22,954 downwards.
AAATAACGTTAAAGCGTTCGTTATTTTGCTCCGTCAAATGTAAGATTAATAGTGCTTTTTATATACCTAAAAAGAAAACTTGTACACTTGGCGTTTTAAAAAAATGACTGTTGAAAGGTGATTATATGAAGGTTATTGCAAATGCTAATTTGAATTGGGGAATTGGATTAAACGGTAAACTTCTCGTGTGGATTCCTGAAGATATGAAGTTTTTTAAGAAATGCACTCTTGGCAAGGTTGTTGTAATGGGGCGGGAGACTTTTGAAACTCTGCCGGGCAAAGAGCCTCTAAAAGACAGAACAAATGTTGTGCTGACAAGGAATAGTTCCTTCGAAAAAGAAGGAATTGTAAAGTGTTCATCTATTTATGATTTAAAAGAAAAACTAAAGGATTATAACTCGGACGATGTATATATAATAGGTGGAGAATCAATATACAAACAGTTGCTGCCGTTTTGCTCAGAAGCATTGATCACAAAGGTTGAAAACAACCTTGAAGCGGATAAATATTTTGTTAACTTAGATGAAAAAGAGGAATGGGAACTTGCTGAACAAAGCGAACTAAAGACATATAATGATATTAATTTCAGATTTATAAAATATATTAACAAAACGATAAAAAACACTTGACAAATCCTTGGAAACTCTGATATCATTGTTTATGAAAATAAAGAAGAAGTTTTCCGCTTCTCACCTTACAGATTCATCTTGCTAAGGTTAATAGTGAAAGTTAATTTATAAGTATAACTTTGCTAAGAAAAGCGGATTCGTTTATGATCTGCTTTTATTTATTTTCGCCGAGTATATTTAATGCTTAATTTAATTTTGGAGGTGTTTGGTTATTAGCAAAGAAGAATTAATGATAAATGAGGAAATCAGGGATAAAGATATCAGATTAATAGATGCTGATGGTTCGATGATAGGGATCATTTCTTCAAAGGAAGCTCAGAAATTAGCAAATTCCAAGAATCTTGATCTGGTAAAGATTGCGCCTCAGGCTGCTCCGCCTGTGTGCAGGATAATGGATTATGGCAAATACATGTTTGAACTTGCAAAGAAGGAAAAGGAAGCAAGAAAAAATCAAAAAGTCATTAGCATCAAAGAAGTAAGGATTTCCGCATCTATTGAAGATCACGATTTTAATTTTAAGGTAAAAAATGCTTATAAATTTTTGCAGGATGGAGATAAGGTTAAAGTCAGTGTTAAGTTCAGGGGTAGAGAAATGAACTACACCTCATTAGGCGAAGAAGTACTCGGTAAATTTGCTGAAGCGATTAAAGATGTAGGTATTGTTGAGAAAAAGCCGAAGCTTGAAGGCAAAAGTATGATAATGATACTTAATCCCAAGCAGTAATATAGAATTTAAGGAGGAAAAACACAAATGCCTAAAATTAAAACTCACAGCTCTTCTAAAAAGAGATTCAGTTTGACAGCAACAGGCAAGGTTAAAAGAGCTAAAGCTTTTAAACGCCATATTTTGAACAAAAAAACTACCAAAAGAAAAAGGAACTTAAGGAAATCAACTATTGCATCATCTGCAAACGCAGCAACTGTTAAAATGTTGATTCCATATAAGTAGAAGGAGGTTTTGAACTATGTCAAGAGTAAAAGGTGCGGTTAGAACCCGCGCAAGACATAAAAAGATTCTTAAGTTGGCGAAAGGGTATTTCGGAGCAAAAAGCAAGCTCTTCAGATTAGCCAACCAAGCCGTAATGAAATCCCTGGTTTATGCTTACAAGGATAGAAGGCTAAAGAAAAGAGATTTTAGGAAGTTGTGGATTTCAAGAATAAATGCCGCAGCTAGAATAAATGGATTAAGCTATAGCAAATTTATGAGCGGAATCAAAAAGTCCGGAATTCTTTTAAATAGAAAAGTACTTGCTGATATGGCAATTAATGATGCTGAAGCATTTGCTCAATTAGCGGAAAAGGCTAAAAAAGCAATAAGTGTAAACATCTAATATGAAGGGCTCGAAAGAGCCCTTTAGTGTATGTATAGGAGATTATGAAGTCTGCTTGAAACTCAAATTTATTAGCTTTACAGTCTATTTTTATGTAGAGGTTTAAATGAATATAATAACGAGCAACCAGAATAGCATAATAAAGGAAATAAAATCTTTAGAAAAAAGAAAATACAGGCAGGAGCTCGGACTGTTCATTGCTGAAGGTGTAAGGTTTGTAGAAGAAGCTTTGAAAGAAAACGCGAACATTAAAGAAATTATTGTTTCCGAAACCCTATTTAAAAACGATATGGGCAAAGACATTCTGACGCTTATTAATTCTAAAGGCATTAACTATTATACAGTTTCAGAGAAGATATTTAATGAAATATCAGGAACGCAGACTCCTCAAGGTATAATGGCGGTTGTTGAAATAAAGGAATTTACCTTAGAGGATATTATATCAGGCGCAAACCGGATTATAATACTTGAGTCTCTTCAAGATCCAGGTAATATGGGGACAATCATAAGAACCGCAGATGCGTCGGGGATGACTGGAATTATTTTGTCAAAAGGTTGCGTTGATATTTATAATCAGAAGGTTCTTCGTTCCACTATGGGTTCTATATTTCATCTTCCGATTCATCAGACGGAGGACTTAAATAAGACGCTAGAAGCGCTAAGGTCAAAAGGAATAAGGACTTACGCGGCTCACTTGAATGGAACAATAAATTATTATGACATGAATGAATATGACAATATTGCAATAATAATCGGAAATGAAGGAAATGGCATCAGTAATGAAACAGCAGATTCAGCTGATATTTTAGTTAAAATACCAATGCATGGAAAAGCCGAATCTCTTAACGCGTCTGTTGCGGCAGGCATCTTAATGTATGAAATAGTCCGAAAAGTAAGGGAGTAATCAAACTGCTCCTTTTTTTAATACCCATTAATATTCTTTAGCAGTATCAAAAAACTTTTCAAACTGAGCGCTTCAAAAACTTGATAATGAGTTTCAACATAAAAAACTTAGCCAATGAATTTTTTTAAAACGCGCTTATTCAATTCAAATAAAGTTAGTCAGTATCAAAAAAATAACTGGTCAACTAGTCGTTTCAAAAACTTGATATAATGGGTTTTCGTCATATAAACTTGAACAAGGAATTTTTTGAAACGCCCTTAGTCAGTTCACTAATTTCTAAATATTTAACTCAAATAACACGCCTTTTAATTTCTAAATTCATAGAATTTTTTACGGTAATTTTGCCACATTTCTGCGGAGATTTTAAATTCTTATGAGATTATAATTAAAGTGTACTAAGAAAAACAATATTTAGGCAGTATCAAAAAAATAATTGGTCAACTGGGCGTTTCAAAAACTTGATATAGAGGGTCTTCATCTAAAAAACTTGAACAAGGAATTTTTTGAAACGCCCTTATTATCCGACATAAAAATGAGAGGAGGATGGGATAGCTAAATTAAAAGCGCTATTGATCTTACATTTTGACAAAGCAAAATAACGAACGTTTTAATGTTATTTTGTGTTAGGAAAATGTAAAGGATTAACCACTTTTAATATACATAGAATTTGAGAGTTTTTAAGGCATTTTTATATTAAAATCATTATTAAACTTACATTTAGCAAAGGGAAATAACAAATGGTTTTAACAGTAATTTGCTATAGATAAATGTAAAAGATTAATTGATTTTAATATAGATTAGCATACAGTGAATTTAAAATGATAAAAAATTAAAAACTTTTATCCGTAAACGAAAGGAGAAATGTCTATGAAAAAATCAAAGGTATTCGCAGCTTCGGTACTTACAGTGTGTTTGACAGTTACATCAATTTCTGCCACAGCTTCTAACACTAACAGTAAAAATTCTAGTAATAAAGCTACTAATAAATCTACAAATTCGCAAACGACAAAGAACAATAAATTAAATAAGTTAGGAAAAGGGTTCTCATTTGATAAACAAGGATTTATGGGTAGAGGCCATGGAAGGTTTCAAATGAATCAGGATCCGTTAAAAATGCTTCAAAGCAGAAAAGAAAACATTCAAGCAATGCAAAAGGACGGAAAAATTACTGAAACTGACGCAAATGCTCAAATAGCAAAAATAGACGCCCAGATAAAAGAAATCGAAGCTTTTAATGCTCTTACCCTCGACGAAAAAAAGGCTAAACTTACAAGTGATTATAAAACTAATCTTCAAAAGCAGGTTACCGATGGGAAATTGACCCAAGATAAAGCTGATGCAATGTTAAAGGAATATACTGATAGACTTGCAAACTGGGATGGAACCGGATATATGGGACTTGAAATTTTTGGAGATATAGGCAGGGGTAATATGGGAGGGCCAGGATCTAAAGACCAAGGCTTTAGAGGACCAGAAATGATGGGTCAAAATCAGGATCCATTAAAAATGCTTCAAAGTAGAAAGGACGACATCCAGACTAAGCTTAAAGATGGTAAAATAACGCAGGCAGACGCTACTGCTGAAATTGCAAAAATTGATGCCAAGATAAAGGAAATTGAAGCGTTTAACGCGCTTACTCTCGATGAGAAAAAAGCTAAGCTTACAAGTGATTATAAAACTAATCTTCAAAAGCAGGTTACCGATGGGAAGTTGACTCAGGATAAAGCGGATACAATGCTTAAAGAATATTCCGATAAAATTGCAAATTGGGACGGAACCGGTTATCCTGAATTTGGAATGTTCATGGCAGGTGACAGAGGTTTTATGGGAGTAAGAGGAGGCTTTGGCGGCTTTGATAAAATGGGCGCTAAGCAGGATCCATTAAAGATGCTGCAAAGCAAAAAGGACGACATACAGACAAAGCTTAAAGATGGTAAAATAACGCAAGCAGACGCTAATACCGAGATAGCTAAAATCGATGCTCAAATTAAAGAAATTGAAGCATTTAACGCTCTTTCATTGGAAGATAAGAAGGTTAAATTAACAAATGATTATAAAGCAAATCTAGAAAAGCAAGTCCAAGATGGAAAGTTAACACAATTGAAAGCAGATGAAATGCTTAAAAATTACACTGACAAACTATCAAATTGGGATGGAACCGGGTATCCTCAACTTGGCAATTTTGGGGCTGTTGATAAACACTATATGAACAGAGGCGGATTTGATAGCAAAAAAATGGTCAATCAAAATAAGAGCGCAAATAATAGAACTTCAAAGAGTACAATCTAATCCTTAGTATTCTCCAGAATATGTATGTAAAAGAATGTATATAGTAGAATGTATGTAGTGGAATGTATGTAAAAGATAAAACACTTTAGACATTACCAGTTGCAAAGAGCCTGATTGATTATAAAGGCTAATTAGCAGATTGGTAAACTGCTCTAAAGTGTTTTTCTTTTATAATAAATAGTATAAACTAATTTTACATTTTATTATCTGTATTCTCGACTGGCGCCTTGTTTTTATAAATATGTTTTGCTGTGTAATTAACGATAAATGCGCATATCAAGCCGGTTATAATTCCTCCTAATACATCAGATGGAAAGTGAACAAACAAATATAATCTAGAAAATGCAATTAATGCCGCTATAACTAAAAATACTATTCCTGTCACCTTTGACTTTTTAAAAAGTATTGCTGCAGTTGCAAAAGCTTCAGTTGAATGAGAAGACGGAAATGAAAAGTTTGACGGCTTTGGTATCAAAAGCTTATACTGATCAAATAAAACAAAGGGTCTTGGCCTTTGAACAATATATTTAATGACATTCTCCGAAAGCAAAAAGCTTAACAGGAAGGAAGCCATAGCCATTAATCCGATCTTTCTATATTTTTTGGAAATAATTAAAATTATAGAAACCGTTAACCATAGAAAGCCCCAGTTACCAAGATCTGTTACAAGCGGCATTACTTTATCAAGTATACCATTGTGAAAATGGTCTTGAATAAAGAATAATAACTTTTCATCAATGTTTTGTATAAAATCAGGCATAGATTATTTTCCTTTAAGTAATTTGAACCAGAATAAGAGCCTATTAAAAGACACCTCAAAAGTTCAGCTTTTATATATTTATTATATTATCACAAAAAATATAATTTGTTAATTGTTTATATATAGTCGGATAAATGATATATAAAAAGCAATTAATCTTTTACATTTGCCTATCGCAAAATAACGTTAAAGCGTTCGTTATTTTGCTCCGTCAAATGTAAGATTAATAGTGCTTTTTATATAGGACACAGATAACATTTTTGCACTATTTATATTTCCTGTATTTTAAACACGCCGACGCGCTTCATAACTTCCCTTGCAACCCATGATGCAGCAGCAATTTTTATAATATCCCAAGGTAGAAATATTAGAAAGCCTGAAGTCAATACTTTGGCGATGTCAGTATTTACACCCTGAATTAATTTATAATGCATATAGAGATAAGAAACCCCTAAAACATAGCATGAAACAATTCCGACAAATGAAGAGAATAAGAGGCTTTTATATGTAATGTTTTCTGAATCAAATTTTTCCTTTATCTTTCCTGTTATGAATGCAGCTGCCGCAAAACCCAATATATAGCCAAAGGTAGGCTTAAATATATAACCTAGGCCTCCACCGCCAGTAAATACAGGAATACCTGTAAGACCGATAGCTATATAGACAATCTGAGAGAGAAAGCCTAATTTTGATCCGAGAATCAATCCGGATAAAATAACAAAAAAGATTTGCAGCGAGAATGGAACAAGTGGAGTTTGGAATTTAATAAGGGCTCCGATTATGGTTAAAACCGCGAACATAGAAACTAGTGTCATCTTATAAACTTTGCCTTGCATAGAAAACCTCCATATTGTTAACTGGTTTTATTAAAGCGGTTAACAATAATTATAAGATGTAGCATATATCTTGTCAATATAAAACTGAGAGCTTGTCCTATCTTCCGTGGAATTCAGTAGCGTAGGTTTTCTTCGATTTTCAAAGGTTTACTGCTTCTGATAAACCATTGAATTTTTTATTTTAAAAGTATTTGTCAAAAAAGGAAAAGTTAACATCCTATTATTATTCTTAACTTATCTTCAGCTATCATAAATCCTGAAGAAATCCACCTTAAAACCTGTTTTCCATTCTGCTAGTTCTTTACTCTTTCAGACACTTTAGTTTCTGTTCCGATCGCATATTCAATAGGGTTTGTATTAGACAATATTTCCCTTAATAATCATGGAACTTTCAATTTGTGAACTGTCAATGTTCCTTTAAGTCCTTCCAGTAGACTTGCTGCTGCGGATGGATACTTGAATTCCAATACACGTGAAATTAATATAAGTTTTTTCTTTGCCTCATCATAGTCAAAATCCAGGTAAGCTTTATTCATTGCTGTTCTAATAGCTTTTTGTTCACTTTCTGGAAAATATATTTGTACATTTCTTCGTTCGTTTGTGAATGTAACACCTTTGTATATGCACTTTATCTCCAAAAACATCTTTAACAGCCTTGTGAAGCCCTTTGCCCTTTTATAATATAAACAACCTCTCTTCGTTTGCATTAAGTCCTTGATCTATTATGTTTTGTAGAAGATCTGAACAGATTTTTGAATTCTCTGTTGAACATTCGATAAGTCCAAGTGCTTTTTTGTTGACTTCTTTCGTTATTCCAAGAACTACAACCACTAGATATTCGCCAAGATGAACTCCATCCATCATCATTATAGGGAAATCATCTTCTATTGATCTGTTTAAAAAATCATTCATAAGCTTTTCAGTTGTTTTTGTAAACTTTCTGCTTACAGTGCTCTTTGATACTGAACGTCCTTTTTCAGCAACATCATCAAGTGTATTTTTATATTTTCTAGTAGATATTCCGTTTATTATTCTTTTTAATACTGCATCATTCAACAAATCTTCTTCTTGAAAGTGAATAAGCGTTTTAATTGGTAATTCTTTCTCCTCTGACTTTCGCCTGACTCTGGGCTTCTCAAATTACCTTTTGACCTCCCAGTACAACACTGGATTTTTCATACCCATGCCTATAAGTGCAGTTCTGTTTTCGCTATGCTTTCCCTTTTCTCCTGCATACGAAGCAACTTCATCTTCAAGCATTATTTTTAATGTTTCCAACCCAAGTTTTACTGATAATGATAATAATCCTTCACTTGCCATTTCTTGAAGTTTTGAAAAATCTACTGATAAATTCAAGCCATTTCTTACTTTCTTCTCATTTCCATGATATAATTTCATTAGTGGTGTTTCCTCTCGTTATTTGTTTTTACCAAACAACAGTTTATCAAACTGCCGTCAGGAACGCCGCTTCAAATTCCATGGATTTTGGGACAATTTCGTTTTATTTTGTTAGTAATTAATTTTCTATCTATTATCAAGAGAATCTATATCTATTTAGTTTTAATTTTTTTCTTTGCTTTACGCATAAGATGTACTAGTAAAAATCGCATATTAAAAATAAGAGGTTAATTATGGATAGAACAAAGTATAGCAGAAATAATTACATATACTTAGCAATCATTATAGCGATTATGACAATTATCATGTATGGATTAAAAGATCATATATCACTAGATACTTTTTGTATTATAAAATATGGGTATTCAAAATATGCTTCTGAAATATTCCTAAGTGCTGGAAGACCATTGTCGGCAATTTTACTTTATATAGCTGATTTTTTTAGCATGAAAATAACCACAGTTGTCAATATATATTTAACATTAGCTATTGTAATATCATCGATATCAGTTATAGTATTAAAAGATAAAATTAAATGTATACTTGATAGTGATAATCAAAAAAGCGAAATCATACTGTTAATGTTATCTTTTACTATGATTTTTAATTTTATGTATTTGGAATACTTTCTATTTATTGAATGTCCAATTATGTGTTTAGGGACATTGTTGGCTATAATTGTGGCTTATAAACTGATAATAAAAGCAAGTGCTAAAGAATTTTCTCAAATAATTATATTAGGAGTTTTAAGTATATTTTGTTATCAAGGAACGTTAAATGAGATAATTATATTTTGCATGTTATTTTCAATAATTCATAATAAAAATGGTTATAAAAAAATTTTTATTGATATAGTAAAATGTGCGATTTTATCGATTATATTATTGCTGTTTAATTATATCGCTATAAAAATATCAGTAGGAGAAGTACAAGGTAGATTAAGTACTATAGGAAATATAATATTAAATATTGAATATATTATTACAAATATTCCATCAATATTACTAAATACTTTGTCATTATTTCCCGAAAAATTGTTTCTATTATACGTTATGCTAACTATTGTTGTCGGATACATTAATTGTATAAAAAACAAACAAGTATCAGATATGTTGCCAATAATTATTTTTTCAATCTTTTCGATAGCATCTGCATTTATTCAACATATTATTACGTTATCAAGTTTTGGTTCTGGTAGATTATTATTCCCAATTGGAATGATGATAGGAGGAATTTTAACTATTGCTTATATAAATTTTTATAGATACAATAGTAAAATTTTAAAGCTATTTTATGTTAGTATATTAATCAGTTATATATGTGCTTTGATGTTTTCTTATTTAAATGTGATAAAAGCTCATAATTTAACAAATAAAATTGATCAAAACAATATAAAATTAGTAAATCATTGGATAAAGGAATATGAATTTAAAAATGATAAGAAAGTTACAAAATTAGGTTTTTTATATGACTCAACCCCAAATAAAACATATGAGAATGTAAGAAGTAAATCTTCATTCTCAAATAGAGCATTATGGGCAAATATTTCAATAGTTGGTTCAATTAATTATTATACAGGTAGAAACTTAATAAAAGTACCCGTTAAACTAAAAATTTATAATGAATATTTTAAAGATAAAAATTGGAATAAGTTGAGCAGAGAGCAACTAGTGTTTATAGATGATACTCTTTATTTTTGTGTATATTAGGAAGCTGCAAAATATCTGGTTTGAAAATGGCATTTACCAACCAACAAAATCCATTCCCATTCTTGGAACAAGGTAAAGCTTGTCCTATCTTCCGTGGAATTTCAGTAGCATAGTTTTTCTTCGATTTTCAGAGGTTTACTGCTTCTGATAAACCATCGGATACTTGAATTCCAATTCCCTTGAAATTAATATAAGTTTTTTCTTTTCCTCATCATAGTCAAATTCAATGTAAGCTTTATACATTGCTGTTTTAATAGCTTTTTGTTTACTTTCTGGCAAATATTTTTGTACATTTCTTTGTTTGTGAATCTGACACCTTTGTTTATGCACTTTATCTCCAAAAACATCTTTAACAGCCTTGTGAAGCCCTTTACCATCTAATACAAACAACCTCTCTTCATTTGTATCAAGTCCTCGATCTATTATGCTTTGTAGAAGATCTGAACAAATTTTTGAATTCTCTGTTGAACCTTCGATAAGTCCAAGGATTTTTTTCTTGCCTTCTTTCGTTATCCCAAGAACTACAACCACTAGGTATTCGCAAAGATGAGCTCCATCCATCATCATTATTGGGAAATCATCTTCAATTGGTCTGTTTAAAAAATCATTCATAAGCTTTTCGGTTATCTTTGTAAACTTTCTGCTTACAGTACTTTTTGAAACTGAACGTCCCTTTTCTATAACATCATCAAATGTGTTTTTGTATTTTCTAGTAGATATTCCGTTTATTATTCTTTTTAATACCGTATCATTCAATAAACCTTCTTCTTGAAAGTGAATAAGCGTTATAATTGGTAATTCTTTATCCTCTGACTTGCTCCTGACCCTGGGTTTCTCAACTTGTACCTTTTGACCTCCCAGTACAACACTGGATCCTTCATACCCATGCCTATAAGCAGTTCTGTTTTCGCTATGCTTTCCCTTTTCTCTTGCATACGCAACAACTTCATCTTCAAGCATTATTTTTAATGTTTCCAACGCAAGTTTACTGATAATGATAATAATCCTTCACTTGCCATTTCTTGAAGTTTTGAAAAATCTACTGATAAATTCAAGCCATTTCTTACTTTCTTTTCATTTCCATGATATAATTCCATTAGTGGCGTCTCCTCTCGTTATTTGTTTTTCCCAAACAACAGTCTATCAAACTGCCGTCAGGAACGCCACTTCAAATTCCACGGATTTCGGGTCAATTTCTAAAACTGATTTTACATTTAATTATCTATATATTTAATTTAGACGCAAAATATTTACGATTAGTAAAGACCTAAAAACGGCATAAATATGCATGCTTTTGATATTAGCCCTAAATTATTGGCTGGTAATAAAACTATGGACAATTAGGTTGAAAATGGAGCTTATAATAGATTTGTCTCTATTATGTTGTAGCTCTATTTGCTTTTTTGGGACGTATTACAGTGAAAAGCCCGCCGAAACCAATACAGGAGTAGTAGGTAATTATCCTCCACAACAGCATTGCAGTAAATACAGCATTGCCGTCGAAGAAAAAGTGAAAGAAAGTGTATGAGCTTAACTCAGCTCCACCTGCTGCTCCAGGAAGGGGAACAATTGATATGACGGTAGCTATAAATACAGCTGCCGAAAAAAGGTTAAAGTAGCTGGCGTCACTGAATCCAAAACCCTTATAAATTAAAAATGGTATTGAGAAAAAGAATGAAAGCTGCAACATAGTTAACATAAAGAGCTTTATTAGAAGCATAGGATTCTTTTTTAATAAATAAGCGTTATCATGAAACTTTGACAGGGAGTCTTCCAATTTTTTCTCCGCTTCCATTTCATCGCCCTTAATAATCCTAACTTTCTTTAAAATTCTGAATAAAAATTTGAGTATTTTTTCCGTAAAGGTCCTGTTATATGAAAAAAGCACTGAAATTCCAATCATAGAGGCATGAACGGCAAGTCCTAAAATTGTAAATGGCAGTAGAAAAGGAATTTTAGAGTTAAAACCTTTAAAAGAAAAAATAATAACTAGTATAGAGTAAAATGTGAGAACTGACTGAAAAGCAACGAATTTTATCATTACAATTGAGCTAGCATTTGCTGAATCAATTCCGTTTTTCATCATATAAACAACTTGAGCAGGCTGTCCTCCGGTTGCAAATGGCGTTATCGAATTAAAAAATTGACCTACCATAGTGTAGGAGAAGGAGTCTTTTAGCCTCTTTTTTAACCCGTGAAAGGCGGTTATAACATGAAGGGATACCGACTCAAACCACCAATAAAGATACATAAAGACAAGTGAAAGAATTATCCACCTTGCATCTAGTTTGGATATCTGATGATAAAAAGCGCCTATACTTTGTGTCGAAAAAACAAGAGCAAAAGGAACAAAAAGCGAAACTATTATAATAATAAAGTTAAATATATTTTTTTTCAATATAATACCTCTTTTTTGTAAGTTTAGTTATAGATATTGAACTTATATAAACCTTTAAAGTCCGGTATCTATAGATATAAAAAGTAAAAATAAATTCTACTACAGATACCATAGATATCAAAAGACGCTATTTGCTTTTATTATTTACTTTGTTATAAAAACTTTTCCACATTGAAAGAATATTTTCTTCAGAATAAAACTGATGTCCCTTCCAGGACTGGTTTTCCCAGTATGATCTTAAATTTTCATCAGAACTCATTCTATTTATTATGTCAATAAATTCACTAACTTCATTGCCTTTTTGATAATAATCAAAAAATACGTCAGGATAAATGTCAAGATCCCTTAATAAAATAGGCAATTTGCAGTTAAAGGATTCAAGTATTGTCATAGGAAACAGCTCGCTGTAAGATGGCAAAAAAAGCATATTAGCTATGTTGTAGAGCTCATTCATCTGGTCCCGGTCAAGTATGCCGGGAAATTTAACATTTGACGGTGGATTTTCAACAATCTTTTTCAATTCTTTATATCCTGCCGTAATTCTACCAAAAGAAAAACCGCCAGCCCATATGAAGGTTATATGTTTAAGGGCTTTTGCAGTTTCAATAAAATCCAAAACACCTTTTCTTGTCTGAACCTGACCGACGCCTAAAACTACGAATTCGTTATCCTCTATACCATACTTTTTTCGTATTTCTGATTTTTTATCCATAGACATTGAATAAAAGTTTTTTATTGACACGAAGTTTGGTATATATGTAATTTTATCACTGCTTATTCCGTAATTGGCCAGGAGCCTGATGAAATAAGGGTTAACAGTAACTAAGTAATCCATCCTACTATAAAATGATATTATATATTTATAAAAAATCTTTTTGATGAGGTAGGGGAATTCTAAACTCCCATCAACGGTTTCCGGCAGAAGGTGGACATAACCAACATTAACTCCTTTTAACCTTGCAAAGGGAATTAACAAATAAAATGTAAAATCAAATGTATGATAATGCATTATATCAGCTAATTTTAGCTTGTTGATAAAAACTTCATACTCATCGCTAAGACCTTTTCTAACAAGTTCTACCTGTTCAAGATAGGCGGAACCAACTCCCTGTCCTTTGACTTTATCAGCGGAAGAGAGCATATTTATTGAATACATTTATGATTAGTCTCCTTTAATAGTAACTTTTTATAACTTAAACATTTGTCCGACGAGCTTTTATACTTAAGCTTTTAAACTTTTTCCGGATATTATAACTTTTAGTTCTGTGTTTTTTAGGATGTTCGAGAACCTCCTTGTAAAGCTCCTCCATTTTCCTGCCGAATTCCTCAGAACAAAAACTATCAACTGTTCTTCTGGCGTTCTTTACATAACTTTTGGATTGCTTTTTATCAGATAATACCTCGTTAATAATTTCAGGAAGTTCATTTTCGTGTTTAAAGATCCTGCCGTTTTTATTATTTTGAATAATTCCATCAATGTTTCTGTCATATCGAGCTATAATCGGGACATCTGACGCCATAGCTTCAATTAAAGTAAGTCCCTGGGTCTCAGTCACAGAACAACTTATAAATACGTCGCCGAGACGATAGAACATTCCTATTTTATCCCAGGGCTGCACCCCTGCAAAGATTACTGAATTTTCTATGTTAAGCTCGGCAGTAAGAGCCTTAAGGTCTTCAGTTGCCAAGCCATCTCCAACAATAAGAAACTTTACATCAGGAGCTCTTCTTATGACTTCGGGCATTTGTCTCAATGCCATATCAATACTTTTTTCTTTATCGATACGCCCTATAAATAAGACAACTGGCGCGTCTCGTTTTATTCCCAAGCTTTCTTTCAAGGAAAGAAGTTCTTCCTTTTTATAATTTTCTTCACTGAATCTATTTAAGTCTATACCTGTAGGAATTATTTTCAGAGGACTTTTAACCCCGTAATCATATAAAAGATCAAAGACTTTTTTTGACGGAGCAACAACAGCGTTGCATGCGTTGCAAAAGTTCTTGCTATAAATTCTTACTATATCATCAGTTGTTTTTTTGAATTTATTTTTAGAAACATAGTGTACATAATCTTTATAAAGAGTATGATATGTATGTACTATGGGAATACCTAATTGCTTTGACATAATAGTACCAAAAATTCCAAGTGAAAATTCTGTCTGAGTATGTATTATATCAAGCCTTAAACGCTTCACACAGCGAGCAGCGCGTGGAGAATAAAATAAGCCTACCCGTCTTGATTTATAAAACATAAAAGGCATACTGGGCAGTCTGAATACTCCAGAACGCTTCTTTCTATTATTAGGATTTGATGTTGTGAATATATATACGTTATTTCCTCTCTTTTTTAACTCTTCTGACAACATATCTATTGATGTAACGACACCACTTACATCCGGGTGATATGAATCGGTGAAAATTCCAATGTTCATTAATTTACCTCTTTTCAGTAAAAAAATTATCTTTTTTAGAATGTACCTTACATTAACTCCCGTTTTATCATTAGTAAGGAATAAGGGCGTTTCAAAAAATTCCTTGCTCAAGTTTTTGAAACGACCAGTTGCTAAGTTTTTTTGATACTACCTAAATTAAAATTGCCCAATACTTATAGGTTTAGTTTATTATATTCCCAGTTGTAAGAAAAAAATAAATTAAAACATTACTATTTAAAATATATACTATCTAGTAAGATATTATACAATAGTAAAAAAATTAGTACAATATGGTTTTAGTATCTTATAACTATACTATTGGTTCTAGGCTTAATTTTAATCAGTAAAATGAGCATTTTATTCAAGTTTTGTTTATAAATATTTTATAATTAGTAATTAAAATTGCGCTGGAAATTAATTTAAGTTTTTAAATTTATATAGGTATATATTTTGCAATAAACATTTTACATCCATTTTCTATATTGCAAAATATTAAATATTATCTTGTTATATTTTTTTATATTTATGAAAATAAAAACCGGATGTATAAATATCCACTGATTGGACTTTAAACAACCGGTCATTTCTATATAAGTTAATTTATAAATTTAAGAATGATTAGGGAAGCATTGATGAGCCCATGAGATATTTATCGCATTCTCTAGCTGCTCCTCTTCCTTCATTTATTGCCCAGACGACAAGGCTCTGTCCTCTTCTCATATCGCCGGCGGCAAATACGCCCTTGATATTAGTCGCATATTTATCATAATCTGCTTTCGCGTTTGAACGAGGATCCTTTTCTACTCCAATAGAATCTAAAATAGTTTCTTCAGGACCTAAGAAGCCCATAGCAAGAAGTACCAATTGAGCAGGCCATACTTTTTCTGTGCCTGGTATCTCAACGGGAACAAAACGTCCGTTATCATCTTTCTTCCATTCGATTTTAACGGTGTGTACTTCTTTTAAATTTCCATTTTCATCGCCAACAAACTTCTTTGTAGTTATACAGTACTCGCGGGGATCTTTGCCATAAAGAGCGATAGCCTCTTCCTGTCCGTAATCTACCTTAAGAACCTTTGGCCATTCAGGCCATGGATTGTTGGATTGTCTTTCTGAAGGTGGTTCAGGCATTATTTCAAATTGAACAACACTCTTGCAGCCATGACGTATAGATGTAGCTACACAGTCAGTTCCAGTGTCGCCACCGCCTATAATAATTACATCTTTACCTTTGGCAGAGATATATTTGCCATCTTCCAATTTGGAATCAAGCAGACTCTTTGTATTAGCGCGAAGGAATTCCATAGCAAAATGAACAACGTTTAGCTGGCGACCTTCGATAGGGAGGTCTCGAGGCTTAGTTGCTCCTGCGCATAATACAACTGCGTCAAATTCTTTTAATAGCTTATCTGTTGGATAATTCTTACCAACTTCAGTATTAGTTACAAAGGTAACTCCTTCAGAAGCCATAAGGTCAGCACGGCGTTGAACAACTTTTTTATCGAGTTTCATGTTTGGTATACCGTACATTAGTAGTCCGCCGATTCTGTCTGAACGTTCAAATACAGTAACAAGGTGACCCGCTTTGTTAAGCTGGTCAGCGCATGCAAGACCGGAAGGTCCTGAGCCAACAACCGCAACTTTTTTGCCTGTGCGTTTTTTAGGAGGATTTGGCTCAATCCAGCCTTCTTTGTACGCGCGATCTATAATTGCGCATTCATTTGTTTTAATTGTTACCTGAGGGTCATTAATTCCAACTGTGCAAGATCCTTCACAAGGAGCAGGACAGACACGACCTGTAAACTCAGGGAAATTATTTGTTTTTAAAAGTCTTGATATAGCTTCTTTCCAAAGTCCTTTATATATAAGATCATTCCATTCAGGAATAAGATTGTTGATAGGACAGCCGGAAGCCATTCCGCTCAAAAGCATTCCAGTATGACAAAAGGGGATACCGCAGTCCATACATCTAGCGCCCTGTATACGTTGATCTTCTTCGGACACGTGGAGATGAAATTCATCCCAGTCCTTTATTCTTTCAAGGGGCTGACGGTCCGGCGGTAATTTTCGTTTATAATCCATAAATCCAGTAGGCTTGCCCATAATATTTCCTCCATCTGATTCAAGTTTACCTGATTCATCAATAATCTATAGATTATTGATGCTTAAAAATAAGGTCAAAATCTATTATTTAAACTAAGTGTAAAAATCAATTAATCTAAGCATTTGGCAATCGAGATAATATCGTAAAAGAGTCGTCATTTTTGCTCCTCCAAATGCAAGATTAATTAGATTTCAACTAAGTGTTGAAATTAACTAATCTAGGCATTTGTCTATCGTAAAAATAACGTAAAACCGTCGTTATTTTTACTCTGCCAAATGCTAGATTAGTAGTAATTTCAACTAATTACCGGCAATTCTAGCAGTATCACGGAAGTTTGCTTGAAATGCTGACATCAAAGCGTCATCTCCGGTAAGACCACTTTCCTGAGCCTGCTTAATTGCTGCTATCATACGCTTATAGTCTTTAGGAATAACTTTTACAAACTTTGATAATGACTTATCCCAGTTGTCTAGAATTTTTTTAGCATAGTTACTGCCTGTATATTCAATATGCTTTTGAATCATAGATTTAAGTTCATTTATATCAGCTTTATCTACAAGTGATTCCAATTCTACCATTCCTTTGTTGCATCTTGCAGTTGCGAAATCACCGGTTTCATCATAAACATAAGCAACCCCGCCTGACATACCTGCCGCAAAGTTACGACCTGTGGAACCGAGCACTACAACTCTTCCTCCGGTCATGTATTCGCATCCATGATCCCCAACGCCTTCTATAACAGTAAGAGCGCCGCTGTTTCTTACGCAGAAACGTTCACCGCCTACACCTCTTATATAAGCTTCACCGCTGGTAGCGCCATAGAAAGCAACGTTACCGACAATAATGTTTTCTTCAGGCACGAATGACGATTCTTTTGGAGGGTATACAATAAGTTTGCCTCCGGAAAGTCCTTTACCGATATAGTCATTGGAATCGCCTTCCAATCTCATTGTTATACCTTTTGGAACAAATGCTCCGAAACTTTGACCCGCTGATCCTTTGAAATTGAGTGTAATTGTATCTTCAGGAAGACCTGCGCCGCCAAATTTTTTAGTAACTTCACTGCCGAGTATAGTACCAACAACACGGTTAATGTTTTTAATTGGCAATGTGGCTGTTACCTTTTCGCCCTTTTCAATTGCAGGTTTGCACAAATCCAAAAGAACTTGTTTGTCTAAGGACTTGTCGATCTCATGATTTTGTGACATCTGGCAGTAACGTCCATATTCATCCGGCACTTCAGGTTGATATAGGATAGCGGAATAATCAATGCCCTTCGCTTTCCAATGATCTACTGCTTTCGACATTTCGAGCTTATCGGTTCTGCCTATCATTTCATTTATTGTGCGGAAACCTAGAACTGACATTATTTCACGTAGTTCCTGAGCAATAAAATGCATGAAGTTAACAACATGATCAGGATTCCCTGCAAATTTCTTTCTGAGTTCTGGATTTTGAGTTGCAACACCAACAGGACAAGTATCAAGGTTACAAACTCTCATCATAACGCATCCAAGAACAACAAGGGGAGCTGTTGCAAAGCCGTATTCCTCTGCTCCTAGGAGAGCTGCGATAGCAACATCACGTCCAGTCATAAGCTTTCCGTCAGTCTCAACAACTATACGACTTCTCAAATTGTTAAGAAGCAATGTCTGGTGTGTTTCAGAAAGACCTAATTCCCATGGAAGTCCGGCATGTCTTATACTTGTTCTAGGAGAAGCGCCTGTACCTCCATCATATCCGCTTATGAGAACAACATCGGCTCTACCTTTAGCAACACCTGCAGCTATAGTTCCAACACCAACCTCAGAAACAAGCTTAACGTTTATACGAGCGTTTTCATTAGCATTCTTAAGGTCGTGAATAAGTTCTGCAAGGTCTTCTATTGAGTATATGTCATGGTGAGGCGGTGGTGATATAAGACCTACGCCAGGGGTTGAATGCCTTGTGCGCGCAACCCAAGGATAAACCTTACGTCCTGGTAACTGACCGCCTTCACCTGGCTTTGCTCCTTGAGCCATTTTTATCTGAATTTCTTTTGCATTCACTAAATATTCGCTGGTAACACCAAATCTTCCTGATGCAACCTGCTTGATTGCGCTGCATTTGGAATCGCCATTTGCCATTGGCTTAAATCTTGAGATATCTTCTCCGCCTTCACCGGTATTGCTCTTACCACCGATTCTGTTCATTGCTATTGCAATGCTTTCATGAGATTCCTGACTAATGGAGCCGTATGACATAGCGCCTGTTTTAAATCTTTTGCAAATCGATTCGACAGATTCAACCTCATCTAAAGGAACAGGAGTAGATGCAGGCTTAAATTCCATCATTCCTCTTAAAGTACAGAGTCTCTGACTTTGATTATTAATTAACTCGGAGTATTCTCTAAATGATTTATAATCTCCCTTACGGCATGCGCTTTGCAACGTATGGATTGTTTCAGGATTAAACAAGTGATACTCACCGTTTTTACGCCATTGATAATTACCTTCATTATCTAAAACTTTATCATCGATAACGCGGTCTGAGAATGCTTTAGTATGACGCGCTTTTGCTTCAAGCGCTATCTCGTTAAGACCGATTCCTTCAATTCTTGATGGCGTCCATGTGAAATATTTGTTAATTACATCATGGTTGATACCGATTGATTCGAATATCTGAGCGCCCTGATAACTTTGAATTGTTGAGATACCCATTTTGGAGAGTACCTTAACAACTCCTTTTGTACAGGATTTGATATACTTTTTAACTGCTGTTTTATGATCAATATCTGATATCATCCCTTGACAGATCATATCACCAATAGTTTCAAATGCAAGGTATGGGTTAATCGCTGAAGCGCCATATCCTAATAATAAAGCGAAGTGGTGCACTTCTCTAGGTTCTCCTGACTCAAGAACAATACTTAACTGTGTTCTTGTGCATTCACGGATAAGATAGTGGTGGAGACCTGAAACCGCTAACAGAGCAGGTATTGGCGCATATTCGCTGTTTACGCCTCTGTCTGAAAGAATCAATATGTTGGCGCCTTCTTTAAAAGCTTTATCAGCTGCAGCGTAAAGTTCATCCATAGCCTTTTTAAGACCGGACCCTTCTTCAGATGCCTTAAACAATATTGGAAGAGTAACAGACTTAAAGCCTGGTTCATTTATATTACGAAGCTTTTCAAGCTCGCTGTTACCTAAGATAGGTGTTTTTAGCTTAAGCTGATGACAGCTTTCAGGAGTAGGGTCAACGAGATTTCCTTCTGAACCCATATAAGTTTCAGTTCCGGTAACTATTTCTTCACGCAAAGCATCAATTGGCGGGTTTGTAACCTGCGCAAACAATTGCTTGAAGTAATTATAAAGAATTTGAGGTTTGTCTGACAATACAGCTAATGGAATGTCATTTCCCATAGCGCCTATTGGTTCAACGCCATCTTTTGCCATAGGAGTAAGAACTGCTCTAAGATCTTCATAACTATATCCGAAGGCTTTCTGACGCAAGAGTACGGTTTCATGATCAGGATCAGAAACTGTTTTGGATTCAGGTAAATCTTCCAAGTTGAGGAGGTTTTTATTCAACCATTCTCTATAAGGTTTCTCTTGCACAATTTTTTCTTTTAATTCAGCGTCATTGATAATTTTGCCTTCTTCCATATCTATAAGAAGCATTTTCCCTGGATGTAAACGTTCTTTTGAAAGCACGTTTTCAGGAGCAATTTCTAAAACACCTACTTCAGATGATAAAATAACCATATCATCCTTTGTTACGTAATATCTTGCAGGTCTTAGCCCGTTTCTGTCTAATACCGCGCCGACTTTTTTACCGTCAGTAAACGCAATAGCGGCTGGGCCGTCCCAAGGTTCAATAAGACATGAATGATATTCATAGAAGGCTTTCTTTTTGTCATCCATGTTCTCATGATGTGACCATGGTTCGGGTATCATCATCATTACAGCATGGGGAAGAGAACGGCCTGATAATGTTAAAAACTCAAGGCAATTGTCAAATATTGCTGAGTCGCTTCCGTCCTGGTTCGCTATTGGGAATATTTTTGTTATGTCATTTCCGAACTTGTCTGTCTTCAATACTGACTGACGGGCGTACATCCAGTTTACATTTCCCCTTAATGTGTTAATTTCGCCGTTATGCATGATATAACGGTTCGGATGAGCTCTTTCCCAGCTTGGGAAGGTGTTGGTGCTGTAACGTGAATGGACAAGAGCCATTGCAGTATCTACTTCATCATTAGCAAGGTCCTTATAAAACTCTCCGACCTGTCCAGCAGTGAGCATGCCTTTATAAACTATAGTTCTGCAGGAAAGGCTGGCTATATAGAAAAATTCATTATTATCTTTTTCTGCGTAACGAATACTTTTTTCAGCTTGTTTTCTGATGACATACAATTTTCTTTCAAAATCCAGATCATCTTTGATATCTGAGCTTTTACCGATAAAAACCTGACGAATATAAGGCATGCAGGCTTTTGCCGAATTCCCAAGAGAGGAGTCGTCTGTAGGCGCAGTTCTCCAGCCAAGTAATGTCTGACCTTCAGACTTAATAATATCTTCGAGCTTTTTCTCACACTTTGCGCGCTCACCTGAATCAGGTGGAAGAAAAATCATCCCAACGCCATAATCGCCATATTCGGGCAAAGACATTCCGTTGGAGGAAAGTTCTTTTTTAAAAAAGTTATGCGGTATCTGTATTAAAATACCAGCGCCATCGCCGGTGTTAGGCTCAGAACCGGAGCCGCCGCGGTGAGTAAGGTTATTAAGTATTGTCAGAGCTTGACCAACAATTTTGTTGGATCTTTTACCCTTAACATTGACAACAAAACCAATACCACATGCATCTTTTTCATATTGAGGATCATATAGACCCTGCTTTGGAGGTAAACCGTTTTCTTTAATCATCCTAAGCAACCTTTCTAATTATTTATATTGTCAATTTATTTTAGAGCAAAAATAAACTACATTAATAAAGCAGTTAATTACTCAAAATCAACAGGTTAAAAAATGCATATCACTCTTTGGTTTTCCAAGATTATTGTATAACACTTGAAAGCTATGCAAAACAACTAATAATTACGTCAGTTGGCAAAAATAGATTGACGCGCGGCGCTTCTACAATTTCGACGTAACATTAAATATGTTTTCAATTTGCTAAATTCTTTAAAGTAAGGAGAATAATTTAGACATTTGTTCATTTGAACAAAATGGCAGGTAGTTAATAAGAAAATTAATATTCCCCTCACAAAAACAACAAAAACCCAAAAATGAAACTTAAAAAAATAAAACTTGCATTTTTATATATTTGCATCAATAACAAACTGGTTATTGAATAAACATGTAATAGTATTGCAAAAGCTGAATTATGAAGAGAACAAAGAACCCAAATGACCTCTTGTGTCCTTCGGGGTATCAAATCGCAACACTATCTAGTTAAATATTTAATTTGCAATTTTTGCTTATTAAATATGCATTCTATTTTAGCATACTAATTATAACATGTGGACTTAGCATATTCAATAGTTTTAATAAAAAATGAGAGTGTTAATATGAAAGGGATTAATTATTTTCTTGCAAAAGATTTATTTAGGGAGTTTCAAAAAATTCCTTGTTCAAGTTTTGTATTATGAAAACCCATTAATAATCTCCTATAAATGCTTAAAAGTGTATTCAGGCTGCATAATACAGCCGTTAATATATTTACAATAATAGTTAATTATAGTATTATTATATTATTATCAAATTATTATTAAATTACTAATTCCGATATAGATATCTATAGGCCATAATATACTACGGATAGATTGCAACGTAACAAAAGCTGACTTTAATATATTTTGCAATAAACATTTTACATACATTTCATAATATTGCAAAATATTGCAAAATATATACCTTGATTAATAAGTTGCGAAAAGTTCAGCTTTGGTAGTAAAATGCAGACGCATTAACGCATTTTAATGTAAAGTCTTTTTTGCAACTTATATATATAAAAAGCACTATTAATCTTACATTTGACGGAGCAAAATAACGAATGCTTTAACGTTATTTTGCGATAGGCAAATGTAAAAGATTAATTGCTTTTTATATAGTTTGGTTATATAAAATTATTTAAAAGGTGTATTATATGATAAAAAAACTACTCCTACTTATTATAGCGATGCT
>JAUZPS010000089.1 GCA_030705945.1 Bacillota bacterium | reverse complement strand
CGAACGCTTTAACGTTATTTTGTGATAGGCAAATGTAAAAGATTAATTGCTTTTTATATAGCATTAGTTTTCTTTGTTGATACTGCCTAGATGGATTTGGGCAAAGAGGGAAAACTAAATTTAATATTGACAATATAATAATGCATAATTAAAATATACTATATAATAAATATTTATGGAAATTGATATTTGAATATGTAAAAATGCATTTGCAGTTTATATAACTTATTGATTTCAATCAATATTAAAATCAAACAAAAACGACTAGGATGGGGAAAAGTAGTTATTTACTGCCTTAAGGGAGAAAGCGCCGCGACTGGAAGCGTTTTTAGGAAAAGTATAACGAAAGAACACCCCTGAGTCGATCTGCTGAAAGTTATTAGGCAGATCCGCCATACTCAGCGTTAAATGAGTTAAAGAGAGCTTAATAAGCTTATTAGGGTGGTACCGCGGGAAACAACCTCTCGTCCCTTTTTTCAGGGATTAGGGGTTTTATTTATGCTTTTTATTATATTAAAATCATTATTAATCTTACATTTAGAAGAGCAAAATATTGAATGCTTTTACAGTATTCTGCCATAGATAAATGTAAAAGCTTAATTGATTTTAATATAGCTTGTTAAAAGAGGAGGAAACTATGATAACACAGACACCGAAGGGAACAAGGGATATTCTCCCTTCAGAGAGTTATAAATGGCAGTTTCTTGAACGACAAATCGCGGATTTATGCGCAGATTTTGGTTATAAGGAAATCAGGACGCCTGTTTTCGAACATACTGAGCTTTTTCAAAGAGGCGTAGGAGATACAACCGATATAGTGCAAAAAGAGATGTATACCTTTTTGGACAAGGGAAACAGGAGCATATCTTTAAGACCTGAAGGAACAGCAGGGGTTGTAAGGAGCTATATTGAAAATGGGATGGCGTCTTTGCCTCAGCCAGTGAAGCTCTATTACAACATATCGGCCTACAGGTACGAAAAAATGCAAAAGGGCAGGTATCGCGAGTTTCATCAGTTCGGGGTGGAGGCTTTTGGATCGAAAGGCCCATCAATTGACGTTGAAATTATTAGCATGATTAAATTGTTTTTTGATAGATTGGGACTTAAAAACATTGGTTTAAATATTAATAGTATAGGTTGTCCGGTTTGCAGAAAACAATATAATGATAAACTCAAGGAATATCTAAGGCCATCCTTGGGTGATTTATGCGGTGTTTGCAATGATCGCTTCAACAAAAACCCATTGAGAATTATAGATTGCAAAGAGGAAAAGTGCAGGAAAGTAACTGTTGGAGCTCCTTCAATTTTAGAAAACCTTTGCGAGGAATGCAAAAACCACTTTGAGGGATTAAAGTCAGGGCTTGATAATCTGGGTATTAAGTACAATGTGGATAAGAATATTGTAAGAGGTCTGGATTATTACACTAAATCGGTTTTTGAATTCATATCTGATAATGTCGGAGCTCAGGGAACCATTTGTGGAGGCGGTCGGTATGACGGTTTGGTTGAATCCTGCGGTGGAAATCCAACTCCCGGAATTGGGTTTGGGCTCGGAATTGAGAGACTGTTATTGGAAATGGAAAGTCAGGGGATAGTAATCCCTGAGCAAAAAGAAATAGAAATATATATTGCGGCAATTGGCGAGGAAGCCGATATTTACGCCCAAAAGCTGGTGTTTGACTTAAGAAGCAAGGGTATAGCCGCTGAGAAGGACCTTATGAATAAAAGCCTCAAAGCGCAAATGAAGTATGCCGATAAGCTTGGAGCTAAGTATTCAATAGTATTGGGCGAGGATGAAATAAAAAACAGCAAAGCAACTTTAAAGAATATGAAAAAGAGTGAACAGGCAGAAATAGCCTTAGACTCACTTTATGAAGAAATTATAAATAGGAGGTAAGTTATGGAAGAATCGATTTACGGTTTAAAAAGGTCACACAGGTGCGCAGAACTTAATCTATCTGATGTTGGCTCAAAAGTTACTGTTATGGGATGGGCTCATAAGAGAAGAGACTTAGGCGGAGTAATTTTCGTTGACTTAAGAGATAGGAGCGGGGTATTGCAGATTGTGTTCAACAGCTCAATCAATCAGGAATTGTTTGATAAAGCTGAGTCCATAAGAAGCGAGTATGTTTTAGCAGTTGTCGGAGAAGTAGTAAAAAGGGATCCGTCGACAGTTAATTCTAAAATACCTACAGGCGAAATTGAAGTTATGGTTTCAGAGCTCAGAATACTGAGTAAAGCTGAGACTCCTCCAATATATATAGAAGAAGAATCAGATGTTAATGAAACAGTCAGACTTAAATACAGATACATAGATTTAAGAAGACCTGACATGCAGAAGAACTTTATATTAAGACACAGAGTTGCTAAGATTGCAAGGGACTATTATGATGAAAACGGATTTTTGGAAATTGAAACTCCAATGCTTATGAAGAGTACTCCGGAAGGGGCCAGAGATTACCTTGTTCCAAGCAGAGTTCATCCTGGCAAGTTTTTTGCGCTTCCGCAATCACCCCAGCTTTATAAGCAGCTTCTCATGGTATCAGGATTTGACAGATACATTCAGATTACCAAGTGCTTCAGAGATGAGGATTTAAGAGCTGACAGACAGCCTGAATTCACACAGATAGACTTGGAAATGTCCTTTGTGAATATTGATGATGTCTTGACAGTAAATGAAGGATTTATTAAGAAAGTCTTTAAAGAAACTTTAAATGTTGATATAGAGACTCCAATTGCAAGACTGCCGTATCAAGAAGCAATGGATAGATTTGGGTCAGACAAGCCTGATATAAGGTTTGGGTTTGAACTAAAAAACATTTCAGATATTGTTGAAAACTGTGGCTTTAAGGTATTTACTGAGGCAATTAAAAATGGCGGAAGCGTAAGAGCTATCAATGCAAAAGGCTGCGGAGCTAAGTTCAGCAGAAGGGATATCGACAGCTTAGTTGAGTTTGTCAAGATTTACAGAGCAAAAGGGATGGCGTGGATAGTTGTTGAAGAAAATGAATTAAAGTCAGCTATTACCAAGTTCCTGTCAGAAGATGAAATTAAAGCGATATTAGACAGGATGGAAGCTGAACCTGGCGACCTTATCTGCTTTAGCGCAGACAAGAATGAGATAGTTTACGATTCATTGGGAAATCTGAGGCTAGAGATTGCAAGAAGGCTTGATATACTTGACAAGGATGAGTTTAAGTTTGTCTGGGTTACTCAATTCCCTCTCTTTGAATATGACGAAGAAGAAAAACGCTATGTCGCAAAGCACCACCCATTTACTTCACCAATGGATGAAGACTTACAGTACCTTGACACTGAGCCCGGAAAAGTCCGCGCTAAGGCTTATGATATAGTATTAAACGGTGTTGAAGTAGGCGGAGGAAGTATCAGAATTCACAGTCAGGAGCTTCAATCCAAGATGTTCAAGATGCTTGGTTTCTCCGAAGAACAGCAATGGGAAAGATTCGGCTTCCTGCTTGAAGCGTTTAAATACGGAACGCCTCCTCATGGCGGAATGGCATACGGCTTGGACAGACTTGTCATGTTAATGGCAGGCAAAAGCAGTATAAGGGACGTTATCGCGTTTCCTAAGGTTCAGAACGCATCCTGCCTTATGTCCAACGCTCCGGATTTCGTAGAAATAAAGCAGTTAAAAGAGCTTCACATAAAGACAGAGGGATAATAGTTTAATAATGGAATATTAACTCTATGATCTTAAGTTAAAAATAAACAAAAGAACGGGGAATTAAGGCCCCGTTCTTTTAGAAATTAGATTTTTTTAAAATATAATAATAGATAACTAAATGTAAAAGAGCTATTGATTATCCATAAAAAGTCAATTACTTATTTTGAAATTATACAAAATTTAACGAAATAATTTAAAGTTTATTTACAAAATAGTAATAATATTAGTTTATTATTAATTTATTATTAATTTGTAAGCTTAGAGGAACATTGTATGAGTGAACTAGTTGCTTCAAGAAATAAAAGGAAGAAAACAGCTTTATTGGTTATATTGATTTCCTTTCTGTCTATTGTAGTCATAGGAATAGGTTTAGGTTTTCTATTTTATGTTCATTCCTTTGAGAGAGCAATAATTAATGGAAGTTCCATGAGTCCTACTCTTAACAGCGGAGATCAAGTACTTTTTAAGAAAAACGCCGGTATAAAAAGAGGCGATATAGTTCTATTTGATATTACCAATATAAAAAGTGACACGACGGGGCTTTTAGTTAAAAGAGTAATTGCAGTTGAAAACGACAGAGTGGAAATAAAGGATGGGTTTGTCTATGTCAACGGCAAAAAGCTTGATGAGGATTATATATCTGGAAAACAAACTGAAATAATTTATGAAAAGTATAATAATTTAGTTGTACCAAAAGGAACAGTCTATATTTTAGGAGATAATAGACAACCAGCTGGCAGTATCGACAGTAGAGTTTTAGGACCTATTGATTTAAAAAGGATTAAAGGAAGAATGGCGCTCAAATTATTCTAATAAATTTAGGAGGGGTTTATACGTTTAAAAACATTAAGAATCCGGTATTAAGGGAAGGTCTGGACTGGGGTGTCCATATTGCAATCGCGGTTTTGATTGGTTTTCTTATTGTGGGCTTCGTTGGTCAAAGGACAATAGTGAGTGGTTCCTCAATGGAAACTACGCTTCATGACGGCGATCAGCTTATAATAGAAAAACTGACTCCAAAATTAGGCAAACTTAAGTATGGTGATATTGTCACGATTAACGTTACCGATAAGAGTGAAGTAGGCAGAAGCCCCATAATTAAAAGGGTTATAGGTGTGGAAGGCGATAAAATTGAAGAAAAAGACGGAAAAGTATACTTAAACGGTAAAGCCCTTAAAGAGGATTATATTAATGGAGACTATACTGAAGTTGTAAAAGAACAATATTCAAACATGACGGTACCAAAAGGAATGATTTACGTTCTTGGGGATAACCGTACTCCAGGTGGAAGCCTTGATAGCAGAACAATTGGGCCATTAGAATTATCAAGGGTTGGCGGTAGAGCAATTTTTAGGTTCTGGCCTTTAAAGAGCATTGGGACGTTAAAAAAACATGCAGCTCAATATTTATCAAATCAGTAAAAATATTAGAGTAAATAAAAAATAATAGGTTTCATCATACAAAACTGGACAA
This sequence comes from Bacillota bacterium, assembly GCA_030705945.1. Taxonomy (GTDB): domain Bacteria; phylum Bacillota; class Clostridia; order Acetivibrionales; family DSM-2933; genus Pseudobacteroides. The sequence goes on along the minus strand of JAUZPS010000089.1, from coordinate 6,840 downwards.
GGAATTTTTCGAATCGAGCTAAAACACTTTTAACATTAAGGTTAGCAACTGCAAAATCATAGCTATCTAAGCTATAGAGGAGGTTGGTAATATTAAGTTTTAGGTGTTTTTTTATAACATTTTGGAAGAATTGTATAAGGTAGTATCAAAAACTAAACTGGTCAACTGGGAGTTTCAAAAACTTGATATATATATTTTGCAATATAAAAAATGTATATAAAATGTTTATTGCAAAATATCTATATAAGAAATTTGTTTAGATCATTAAATTCAGGGTATAAATTTATTTGAAGTTGAAATAAGAATGCAGATAATAAAACAATTTGTTTTTGGTTATTTAAGAATAGTTAAACTATTTAGTGGAAGGAACTACCTTTTTATACTATTGACAATTACAAAGTAAAAAGTATAATATGATATGTAGCTTAAACAAACATATATTTTGATGTTTAGGAAGATATGATGTCTCAAATGTAATATTTAACTTTAAATAATTATTGTAATATACTACCTAAATCAAAAAAATGTCTCTGTCTAATTGGAAGTGTTCTTAATCTTACATCATATAAAGCAAATAATGGACACTTAGACTTAAAATGCAATTATAACTATATGATTTTATGTTTTGATATTTATCAATTAAAAAAGTTTCGATAATAAAAAGTTTGGGGAAAAGTGGAATAATACTTTCAATAAAAAAGTAATATTTACTATTTCCTTAATAGAAAATTGTGGGGTTGATTTTATGAAAATTGGAATTCCAAGAGCATTGGTCTACTATTATTACTATCCGATATGGGTAAGTATGTTTGAAGAGCTTGGCGCAGAAGTTGTTATATCCGATGAGACCTCAAAAAACATGATAAATGAGGGGATAAAGCTTACTGTACAAGAAATTTGCGTTCCTATCAAAATATTTAACAGCCATGTTCTCAACTTAATCGAAAAAGGTGTTGACTATGTTTTCATACCTAGATTAGTAAGTATCAAAAAGTATGAAACCTTTTGCCCAAAGTTTCTTGGACTGCCAGATATGGCGAAAAATGTTTTTAAAGATTTTGAGGATAGAATTATATCACCTAAGATTTCAAGTTCAACAGATAATATAACTAATCTTTCAAGTTATAAGGAAGTTATGAAAAAACTTAATATTCCTTCTGGTAAGATGAAAAGCGCTCTGAAGGTTGCGAGTAAGAAATTCGAGGAATTCAGAAATTTAAGTTTAAAGGGTTTTACTATCAGTGAAATATTAGAAGGTAAAACTTCCGGAAAAAAACCTTTTAAAAATACAGCTCCTGATACTGTAAATATTGGGTTATTAGGTTATGTTTATAATGTTTACGATAACTTTATAAGTATGGATATTATTTCTAAATTCAGAAGTTTAGGGGTAAATGTCGTTACTTTCGATATGCTTTCAGAGAAAGAAATTTATAAACATATGGGTCATCTTAATAAGCATTTATTCTGGACATTCAGCAACAAAATACTTGGCGCGGGAATGTATTTTCTAAATGAAGATCAGTTTGACGGCATAATTCACATAACTGCCTTCGGCTGCGGTCCTGATTCCTATATTGGTAAAATGATGGAATTGGATTCCGATAAGAAACATAAGCCATTCCTCACCATCAGAGTTGATGAACATACAGGTGAAAGCCATCTTGTTACAAGGGTTGAAGCATTTACAGATATGCTTAAGAGAAAAAAGATGTCCCAGGTTGGGAGAGTTTCAGTATGAAAATATCATTTCCACATATGAGTCCTGTAATTGTATATAAAAGGCTTCTTGAGATGTTTGGGCATGAGGTGGTTGTTCCTCCAACGCCTACACAGAAAACATTTGATTTAGGGGTTAAACATTCTCCGGAGTTTGCATGTTTTCCACTCAAAGTAATTCTTGGTTCTTATATAGAAGCAATTGAGATGGGAGCACAGATGATAATGACATCTGGCGGTCATGGGCCATGTAGAGCCGGATATTATGGAGAATTACACAGTAGAATACTTAAAAATTTGGGATATGATGTAGAAATTGTTATAATTGACGCAATATTTCCCAAGTTTAATGATTTTATAAAAAAAGCGCGAAAGATTACAAATGGAGCCTCAATTTTTAAAGTTGCAAAAGTATTTAAGGTTGTATATAATCTTTCGAAAGCAATTGACAGAATTGAAAAGAGAATAGAAAAGATGCGCGCCTATGAAGTAAATGAGGGCGATTGCGATAAGGTATGGGATAAAATACTTAAGAAATTTGATAAAGTAAATACCATAGCCGAGGTTGAGGCAATTGAGAAAGAAGCTTACGGCATGTTGGATAACGTGCCTGTGGTGAAAGTGGAAGAAGACAGTAAAATACGTGTTGGAGTTATCGGAGAGATCTATGTTGTTATGGAATCCTCAGTCAACATGGAAATTGAAAAAACATTAGGCAAGCTTGGAGTAGAAACTGAAAGATCTCAGTATTTGTCAGACTGGATAGAACACAATATTATACCAAAGTTTATGCGTGACAAAAAGATTGACAACATAATAGATGAAGGAAAAGAATTTATTGAAATAGAGATTGGCGGTCATGCGGTTGAAAATGTTGGCTATATCAAACACTTTAAAGAAAGAGGCTTTGATGGAATAATTCATTTAATGCCATTTGGATGCTTACCTGAACTGGTAAATCAAAGCATTGTGCCAACAATAATTGAGAAATTTGACCTGCCTGTGCTGACTATTCCCATAGATGAACAAACAGGTAAAGCCAATAACCAAACCAGAATTGAGGCTTTTGTCGATTTAATTAAAGGGAAAAAAGAATTAAGATTGAATAATGGCAAAAGCAAAATAAGTTAATATAAGTTATATTAAAATTACTAATAATCATACATTTACAACATTGATATTTTTGGCGCTTTTAAAGCGCTTGGAGTTCATAAATGTAGTTGATTTTTTGGTTTTAATATTAGGAGGAGAGGCTCAAAATGAAAGAGGCATATATCGGTATTGACATAGGATCAGTAAGTACAAATATAATAATAATTGACCAGGATTTTAACGTTGTCTTCGATTATTACGCAAGAAGCAACGGACAACCGTTGAATTCTGTAAAAATCGGATTAAGAGAACTTAGAAAACGTATTCCCGGGGATATTAAAGTAAGAGGCGTAGGTACTACAGGAAGCGGAAGACAGTTAATTGGAACTATGATAGGGGCAGATGTTGTCAAAAATGAGATTACTGCTCATGCCGCAGCTACCTTGCATTATGTTCCCGATGTTAAGACAATTTTTGAAATTGGCGGACAGGATTCTAAAATTATAATATTAAAAGATCAGGTTGTTGTAGATTTTTCAATGAACACAGTATGCGCGGCAGGAACAGGTTCCTTCCTTGACCATCAGAGTGAAAGACTTGATGTTCCCATTGAGGATTTTGGAGACCTTGCTCTGACAGCGGAAAGAAATGTAAGAATAGCCGGAAGATGCACAGTTTTTGCAGAGTCGGATATGATTGCGAAGCAGCAGTTCGGATTCTCAAAAGCAGAAATAATAAATGGTCTTTGTGAAGCATTGGTGAGAAACTATATAAACAACCTCGGAAGAGGCAAGGCCTTACAACCGCCATTTGTATTCCAAGGTGGGGTTGCCGCAAACAAAGGAATACGAGCTGCTTTCGAAAAAGAAGTAGGTCACAAAATCATTATTCCACAGTATTTTAACGTTATGGGCGCTATCGGTGTTGCAATATTGGCGAAGGAATATGTTGAGGAAACCGGAGAACCGTCAAACTTTAAGGGCTTTGATGTGACTGATGTAGATTTTGTACCATCTAGCTTTGAATGTAACGATTGCTCTAACGTATGTGAAGTCATAAAAGTTGAAATGAACGGCAAGATGGTTGCAGCTCTAGGCGATAAGTGCGGCAAATGGACTAACTCATGCGGTTCAAATGCAAAGCGCAAGAGAGTAGCGTCTGCAAAATAAAAGTTTATGGCTGCTTAATTGAAGCGGGAAAGTTGATTAGGTATATTATATAAGTTGCGATAAAGATTTTACATTAAAAATGCAGTTAATACATCAGCATTTTTCTATCTAAGTTGAACTTTTTGCAACTTATGAATTAAGGTATATATTTTGCAATATAAGAAATGGATTTAAAATGTTTATTGCAAAATATATAGAATACAAAAAAAGACTGATTAAAATCAGTCTTTTTTTATAGTTTGTAATACATATATTGCATTCAAGTTAAATTAAAACCTATTTTTAACCTCGGGCATATATTTAACCCGTCCTTTTTTCTTGCTCTTTTTCTTATTTTCCAATTTACTGACTGATCTATAAAAGAAAAACGCCAGTAAAAAGAAAGCAATCAGACTACCAATCACAATGATTATTTGTATATCCATTAGTTACCTGCCTTATATTTAAATAATTATAGAGCCTTCAAACTGCTATAAAACAATTATATTGGCTCAGACAGATTAAATCAATATACAATTAATTTTTTTATGTAAAATCTTTTTCGAAACTTATATAATTATCAAAAACCTGTTAAGTTTTCAATACTGAATATGTTGAGCTGTGGATCGTTATTATTTCCCTTGTAGAACTTAGACTCGGTTAGAAGGTTTTGGTGCCCGCAACATTCACACACAAAATTCAAACCGTTGAGTTTGCTTAATTCCAATTCAGGAAGGTTAAGAATAACGGATCTGCAGTTGTAACAATGTACGGATTTAAAGCTGTACATATAATTCCCTCCTTAAAGTCATTTATTTTACTTTTGACGTTTCTGATTGCGAACTGTAAATCGGTTTTATAGCGTATAGACAAATAAATATCATAAATGTATATACTTGGGCTAAATTGAGCCGCAAATTAGCCGCTAACTCTAAAAACATATAAATTTACAATCCGTTAAATTAGAGCGCTTAATAAGTTTATGAAGTAAAGCAGTAATTTAGGACAAATATTTTAATTATTTTGAATTTACCAATAAAGTTATCGGATTAACATTACATTTACATTACAATTATTTTATCGTAGAAATAATTTTTGATAATATGAACTTAAAAAGATTAAAACTTAAAGTGAATTGTTATAACGCATTAATAATATACAACAAAATATAGTTTTTGAAAAGTTAATGACAAAAAATACTGAATTTCGACAGCGTATTTGTAATTGATTAACATTGCGTTGCAAACAGTTTGACGGTAATAATATACCAAAGCTTGGAATATTATTTTAAAAAAGATAGTTTCGGAGGAAAAATGAAATTAAGGCGCTTGAAAAAAAGTAAAGGAAAATACTTAAGGGGAATAATGAAACTTGCTATATTTGCTTTATTATCTTTACTTGTAATAAAAATTGGCGCTTTTAGTGGTTCCGTTATTTCTGACTTTGACAATTCTTTTGTCAGAGAAATTGATGTTCAGAACTTTAAAGACGCATTAAACAGTTCGTTGCCAATATTTGATTCAGTTTATAATAGCGGCAATATAAGCATATCTCTTTATGGAGAAGTCAAAGGCCTTATAAGTAAGATATTTGGCTTTGATATAAATAGCCCTGAATCTGTTCTGAACTCAGATTCGGTGTTATTAAGCAATTATTACATTTCTTATTATCCGGATATGCTGCAGAAAAGGGAAAAGCAAGTTAAACTGGATTATTCGCAAGATGATAATGGCGACGAGACTGAAAGAAGGGGACTTTTGGTTGATGAAAGCAGCATATACTCTGAAGATGGCAATAATCCGGACAATGGTAGCAAAACGAATGAAAACAAGACAGATGAAGATAAAACAAACAATAAAACAAATGACAATAAAACAAATGATAGCAAAACAAATGACAATAAGCCAAACGACTATGGATTCCAGTCACAAGGTAAAATTGTAATTCAAAATGAAACAAATGAAAAAATTAATATTGAAAGTCTATTAGATGAGCCAATTACTAAGCTGTCTAATAAAAAAGGGCCTAAGGTTCTCATATATCATACGCATACTACAGAGGCTTATGTGTACAAAACAAGTGATTTAAATAAATCTAACACGCCTACATGGACTATGGATCCAAACAAAAGCGTTGTAAGAGTTGGGGAAGAACTGTCGAGAATTCTCAGAAGCAAATATGGAATTGATGTGATACATAATGGGACAATTCATGACTATCCTAACTACAACGGTTCTTATGGAAAATCTCTGATCACAGCGACAAGCATATTAAGAAGTTATCCTTCAATAAATGTTGTAATTGATCTTCACAGAGACGGTCTTGGCGTCCAAGGCAAAAAGCTAAGGGTTGTTAAGAAGATAAATGGCAAAAACGCGGCTCAGGTTATGTTTGTTTTGGGAACAAATAAGAGTGGACTTTATCACCCCGAATGGAAAGAAAACCTGAAGTTTGCTCTAAAGCTTCAGGAGAGACTGAATGTAATAAGTCCAGGACTTGCCAAACCTATTGATTTAAGCAAAAACAGATATAATCAACAAGTTACAAACGAGGCGTTAATTATTGAAGTAGGCGGTGATGGGAATCTTTTGGACGAATGCTTAGAAAGTACAAAATATATTGCTCAGGCAATAAATGATGTTTTAAAGAAATAAGGGCGTTTCAAAAAATTCCTTGTTCAATTTTACATGACGAAAACCAATTATATCAAGTTTTTGAAACGCCCAGTTATTTTTTTGATACTATATATTTTGCAATAAACATTTTACATACTTTTTTATATTGCAAAATATACACCTTGATTCATAAGTTGCGAAAAGTTCAGCTTTGATAGTAAAATGCAGACGTATTAACTGCATTTTTAATGTAAAATCTTTTTCGT